>JAKADJ010000298.1 GCA_021820645.1 Bacillota bacterium | reverse complement strand
GGGACCGACTCGGCTGAGGAGTTCTTCCACATAAGCTTTTTGAAACCAATGCCGGTTCGTCGCACGCTCGCCGACCAAGGTATCCCAGGAAATCTCCGATAACTTCCCCCCTAATAGGGAGGTGAGCGGAGTCGGAAACCCCTTCTTAGGACGGTTCACGACCGTAGTGGGAAGATGCCGCCGAGCGACCTCTCGCAGAACCCGCTTGTCGGTACCACGACCACGTCGCAAGGCTAACGGAATCGCCAGGGCCAAATCGACCACATCATGGTCGCAATACGGAACCCGAATCTCGAGATTATAATGCATTCCGATCCGGTCTGCTTTAAGCAACACATCATCAGGCAAGAACCATTTGACGTCGAATCCTTGCATCGCTTGAAGGTCGGGCAATTCTTCGCTCTGCTTCCAATATTCCGCTACGGCGCCCGGGCGATCCGATCGCATCCATTCTGGATGCAGCAGCGCCGACTGTTCCTCAGGGGAGAACGTATACCCTACACCTCGATAGCGGTCTGCCACTGGAATATCCGCTCGCGCCATGGCACCGCTGCCGGGCCACCCCTGGCGCGCCCATATCCGACGGATCCAGGACGGGACTTGGCGCACCCGATGCAGACTCTGGGATTCTCCGTATCCGGCGTATCCCGCGAAAATTTCATCCGCGCCCTCGCCGGAGATCATGACCGTCTCTTTTGTGGCTGCTGCTCGAGCCACCCCGTCTAACGGCAACACCGTAGGGTCTGCCATTGGTTCATCTAACACGTAAGCCAATTCTCTGACCCGTTCGGGCGAAATCGACATATCGACTTCGACTCGATGTATCGGCACCCCGACAGATCTCGCGACTTTTTCAGCCCAGGCAAACTCATCATATCCCGGATAGTTATCCCGGAACGATGCGGACCACGCTTCAATCGGGTTGTCCATCTTTTTGGCAGCCATCGCCGCTAAAACACTAGAATCGAGTCCTCCGGACAGAAATATGCCGAGCGGCACATCCGATGCTAGATGACTGGTCACGACATCGCTCAGCAGCCCGTCGAGGCGATCCACCCAATACGTCATGTCTTGGGAACGCACCGGTTCGACGATGCGCGGTTCCCAGTAAAGACGGCGTTGTCGACGGCCATCGCGATGCATCACCACAATTTCACCCGGCCTTAATTTGGTTACATTTTTGAGAAGGGTATGAGGAGCTGGCACGAATCGGTGTGCCAAATAGGCCGGTAAAAGATGGGGATCGACAACCGGATCAAATTCGGGTAGCGATAAAAAGGCCTTAATCTCCGACGCAAATGCCCAGCGTTCGGGCGTTTCCCATAGATAGAGAGGCTTTTGCCCAATACGGTCGCGAGTCAACACCATGTGTTGTCGCCCCCGGTCCCATAGCGCAATGGCAAACATTCCCGATATCTTGTGCACGAAGTCGACTCCAAACTCCTCGTAGAGATGGACAAGCACCTCACCGTCGGCATGGCTTGTCAATCGATGGCCGGAATCTGTTACCATGGCTTGTAATTCTGGGTAATTGTAGAGTTCGCCGTTAAAGACCGCCACAATTTGACCATCTTCCGAGAAATATGGCTGTTGCCCATGCGCCACATCCATGATCGACAAACGTCGCATCCCGATTCCGAGATTGCGTTCAACAAATCGCCCCTCGTCATCGGGTCCACGGTGGACTAAGGCCCCTAGCATCCCTTGAAGTTCTTCTATTTGGACCGGTCGATCCTTACGCCATACCCCTGCAATTCCACACATGTTTTTGTGCCTCCTCGGCCTCAGCCTCTAGGCTAACAGACCTTCTCGTAAAAAACTTGAAGGTTTGATGAGAAATTTCTTACTAGGTTAGTATGCCCTTATACAGAGTTCGTGGTTTTATGCGAATTCGTGACGTCCCTGTTTTCCCATGATCCATGGCACACAAAGATAAGGAGAGGCGACGACCGCATCGCCTCTCCTCGGATTCCTAACTAGTCGAGGTAATCCTTAAGTTTCTTACTACGCGTCGGATGTCGCAGTTTTCGCAGTGCCTTAGCCTCAATTTGGCGGATTCGCTCGCGTGTAACGCCAAATACTTGGCCGACTTCTTCCAAGGTACGGGCTCGCCCATCATTCAACCCGAACCGCAGCCGCAACACTTTTTCCTCGCGATTGGTTAAAGTGTCTAGCACCTCTTCCAACTGCTCCTTCAATAGTTGATACCCAGCTGCTTCCGCAGGGGCGGGAGCGTCTTCATCCTCAATAAAGTCCCCTAAGTGGGAGTCTTCCTCTTCCCCAATTGGGGTTTCCAGCGATACAGGTTCTTGCGCCACCTTCAAGATTTCACGAACCCGTTCCACCGTAATGCCCATCTCTTTGGCAATTTCTTCTGGAGCTGGTTCACGACCATATTCCTGCAGCAATTGACGTTGCACGCGAATAAGTTTATTAATGGTTTCCACCATATGGACCGGTATCCGGATTGTGCGGGCTTGATCGGCAATCGCTCTAGTGATAGCTTGACGAATCCACCAGGTGGCATAAGTGCTGAATTTATAGCCCTTACGATAGTCGAATTTCTCGACCGCCTTGATCAGGCCCAGGTTACCTTCCTGAATGAGATCCAAAAACAGCATTCCCCGACCCACGTACCGCTTTGCAATAGACACCACCAAACGAAGGTTAGCCTCAGCAAGCTTTCTTTTGGCTTCTTCATCGCCTGCCTCAATGCGTTTAGCGAGGGTCACTTCTTCCTCCGCGGTCAGCAAGGGAACCCGCCCAATTTCTTTGAGATACATCCTGACGGGATCGTCGATAGCAACCCCATCGGGTACCGCGACTTCATGCACCGTATCTTCGACCTCAGGCTCGACGTCCTCAGGTCCGGGACCCGGCCCGTGATCGGGCTCCAATGTGACTTGTTCACCCACCAACTCAATCCCAAGCTCGCCAAACATCTCGTAAATCGCGTCAATTTGATCAGGAGGAAGGTCGATCGACTGCAGGGCATCTACGATTTCTCCGTAAGACAATTTTCCCCGTTCTTGTCCCCGGCGAATCAGGGCCTGGACTTCATCAATTTGAGGTACCGTGCGTTTCCCCTGTGCCATAAGATCCCTCCTTTCCCTGTCTCATTGGTTCTTTGGACCGGATGCTCGGTGCTTTTAACTCTTGCTGCAGTTTACGGACTGCCTCTAACACATCCGGAGTCGCATCGCCTTGACGAATGCGTTCTTTGAGTTGATTCCAATGCCTCAATTGGGTTTGCCGCTCAATTGCCACTAGATAGTCGTTAATAGCCAAAATCCCTCCGTCAGGCCCTTGATAGTGCACCGCCGCGACCACTAAATCGCGTACTGATCGATCCACCGATTCTATCCATCGTGCCGAATCACGTCCCGCAGTCCCGGCTGCAATGTCCTGTAATACAGGAACCAAGGCCTCTTCTTCAGCCCATTCCCGAACACGTTCCAGGACTTCCAAGGCTTTCTCCGGGTGACGCAACAACAGTTGCAATAACTCGACGGCATAAGATGACGGGCGTGCTGGGTTCGGTTCCGTTCTCTCCATATTATGCCTATTTTTTCCGAATGTATGCCGTACGTCTTGCCAAACACCAAAACTTTGTGATAGAATGCTCGGGTTTATCCTGAGCTTCTGAGCTATTTGTTCCAAGTATCCGACTTGCTCCACCGGATTCGCTATGGCCTTCCATAGCGGTTTCAAGGTCTCAATCGCTTGAGCCTTCCCTCTTGGCGTCATCACCGTAGGGTCCGTTGCCACCCGATTCAACACCACGGTCAAGTAAGGGGTCCGTGCT
>JAKADJ010000297.1 GCA_021820645.1 Bacillota bacterium | reverse complement strand
TATCCCTTGCGCTTTCCCGATGAGGTGCAGGTCTATCGTAAACTGTGGCGGGGATCCATTCATGTTGATCCCCATCTGTTCGAGACCATGGCCGTGTATGCGGAACTTACCCGCGTCCAGGTGAAAGAGAGTAGTCAATCGGCTGGCCCGTTGTTGGACAAGGTATTGTGGTATGGCGGGAAGGGGGAGGACAAAGACGCTCGGCAACGGAAAGCCTTTTGGGAAGAGGAGCGCACCAAGTTCCCGGAAGAAGGACTGACCGGCCTGTCACCTCGTCGTTTGCTGGTGGTTCTGGATCGATTGGCGGCGGGATCCACTTGTGTGAACACCCCGCAGTTCCTCTTGGAATGGACCAACTCCCTTCGATCTACAGAACATCCTGGTATTGCCCCTGCGGATGTGAAATCCCTCCTCAGCAACCTAGAAACGCTTCGAATTTACTACAATACCCAGGTACGAGAAGACTTGCAGGAAGCATTTTTTGATGCATTTGAGGCGAACGCGGATACCTTGTACCATCGGTACTTGGAAACGATTCAAGCCTTGGTGCATCACGAGAAAGTCAAAGATCCGTTTACCGGACTGTTAAAGGATCCCGATGCTCGGTTTGCGGAGTCCATCGAAACCTTGTTGGGGCACCGGGGGGCGGACGCCGATCATTTTCGCATGATGGTCTTAGCCGCCCTAGGCACGTTGTACCAAGGGAAAACGGAGGTGCATTGGGATTCCTACCCCCCCTTGGCCCGTGCGATTCGGAAGCGGATGTTCGAGGACTCCTCGCAGTTGTTACGGACGACCTTCGCGACGATTACCCCGGATGAAAAGCAACAAGAAAAGTTAGGCCAAGTTCGGCAACGGTTGATCGCGAAGCGCGGGTATTGCGAGCAATGCGCATACGCGGTGTTGCGGTATGCCCCGGACATTTTCGTGGAAGAAGGGCGCAGTCGCTAATGCAGCGGGAAGGGGGAAACATAGTGACCAAATTACTTGCCTGGCAAGTGCGGGAGATTACGGGGATTCAACCTGATCAACTGACTTATGGATTGGTGCGTGGCTACATTCAGGCCGCGCCCGAGACCTTTCGGCATATGCATTTGTTTACGGTGGATCAAGCTGCACAGATTGCCGTGGCGACCCTGTTCCTGCCCACCTATCGGGTGGCAGCGGCTTGGGACAAGGCGGCGGAAGGGATGCGAGATCCCGCCGTGCGCCTAGAAGCCTTGGCGTATATTGCACGGCGCATGGTGGGGGAAGGGGTTATCGGTGATTTGAAATGGGGTTCGGCAGTACAGGCATGGTTGGCGGCAGGATCAACATATCCACAAGCAGAGGGGGCGTAATCAGTGCAAGGAATGGTAGAAGGAACCGCATTACAGGCGGTGTTGCGGCAAGTGATGGTACGGGCGAAGTCCTCTGGAGAAGAAGGCGCGATCCGCCTACAAGGACTTCCTGAGCATGTGTTAGAGGTTCATTGGTTTGGGTGGACGACGGAAAGTGCATGGCGGGTACCCTGGGAACCGGCTTCCGAGGATGGAGCAATGGGATCTGCTATTTTGGTTCAAGCCTCCCGCCTGGTGGCGGCTCTGCAAGCCCTTGATGGAGATCAGGTCCGTTTGACCACCGAAGGGGAACCCGCTTCCGTGTTGCGGTTACGGGGGAAGAAGCGTCGGGCGAGTGTGCCAATTGAAGTCCACCAAGCCATTCCTTCAACCGGGTTCCGGCTTCCCGAGGTAGAAGGGTTGTCGATCACCATCCCCGCTACCTACTGGCGGGATCTCGCCACCTCTCTCTTCTGGGCTGTCCGAGATGAGGCGATGGGAGGCCCTCCAGCCTTGCAACATATCTTTTTGCATCGGAATCCCCATGGCCAGTGGGAGTGGGTGGCTGCCGATGGGCAATGGGTAGTTTGGCGGACCTGGGATATCCCGGTACCCGATGCCTTTACTTCGGTTGTTTGCCCCATTTCCTTCCTCAAGGGGCTGGCCGCACTCGGGGAAGATGTAACCTGGGTGCATGGGAGCACCATCGGGAGTGTACGGACGGCTACCTTTGAAAGTCGTGCACGATGGGTGGATGCACCGTATCCGAAGGTTAATCAATTCCGGGAGATGGAGGTTGCCCCCCTAGGTACCTGGGATGCGGAAGCCTGGGTGGATACCCTCCGGGGTATCTTCCCCATGGCTCGGTTTGGTGAATCCGCGACGGTGCAACTGGCCGTTCATGATGGTAGTAGTACCTGGGTGGCCGGGGATCAAACGACCCAAGTAGAAGCCGAGATCCCGATGGATCATCAGATGGATCTAGAGACTATGGTTTTCCCGATCCAACCGCTTCAAGCCCTGACGAAAATGGCGGCGGGATCCCCTACCCTGCACCTTGGTACGTCTCAACTCATGGAACGCCCGGTGTACTGGTGGCAAAGTCCCGATCCCGGATGGGCGGTTATGGGTATTCCTCATGCCCGATAAGGGGATCCTGGCGGGATCGGAGAATCCGCAAACGCAAGCTCGCCGGACACAAGGACGGCGCAATCGGCAAAATGGCTATATGTCTGAGCATCGGGGGGAACGGATCTTAGAACCCTTTGGCTTTCACCGACAAGTCCAATCTGGCAAGGTGAAGGTATTACCAGGGGATCTGGTGCGAGATATCCCTGATGGCCGGGTAATGCGCCGCCTGGAGAATAAGCGTCGGAAGGGGGGCTGGCCCACGCTGGATACCTGGTTGACTCAAGGATCCGTGCAAGGCTTGCGTCTGGATCCGGGAGAGGGAGGGCCGGTGAAGTACGTCCTGCCGGAGGAAGTGTTCCTGACCCTCCTGCAAGAAGCTGGGTACAATGGTCTACCGGTCGTGGCCTCCTTGGCGGATTTGTTACGAAAGGTGGCCGATGATCTCGATGAACGGCACACGTAGGAAGCGCCGTCCTCGCACGGTGCGGGCGATTTGTCGGAGGATGGACACCGGGAAGGTAGTGGGGGTTTGTGCATCGTGTAATACCCCCGTCCAGCCCCCAATGCGAAGTTTTCAATTTCAAAAGGATGCGGCGGGATCCTATTGGGCGATGACTTATCTGTGTGTGTGCGGGGATAAGGTGTGGATGGCGGTGTACGGGGATCTTTCCCAGATTGATCCCGCCCGCACGGCCTCCTCCCCCTTTTCCCTTCCTAATTCTTAGCTTGATATTGCAATGGTTTGGAATATTGATTATGCTTTGATGGAAAGGGATGGTGCAATTGGATGAGATGATCCTCAATACAACGCAGCAAAAACTATGGGATGCATGGCGACAGGAATACCAGAATAGTGTTGCGGCTTATCGGCAATGGGAAACCCAGGCAAATCGGGATCGGGTGAGTCGAGCACTACGGGCGCTGAAAGCCCTGCAACAGGGACAGTTGCCAGAGGACGAGGGGGATGACGGGATCTGAACGCGTATGCTGAGTTCTTAGCGCAGAAACAAATGGTGCAACCCTTCCAAGGGATTCAAGGGGATCCCGCGACGTTCCCGAAGGGTATGTTCCCCTTTCAACGGGATTTAGTGCGATGGGCGCTCCGCAAGGGCCGTGCTGCCTTATTTGCAAACACCGGTTTGGGGAAAACAGTGATGGCTTTGACGTATGCCGATCAGTTGCATCGAGCAACGGGGGCGCGTACCTTGATGATCGCCCCCTTATCCGTGGCCCGGCAAACGGTACGGGAAGGGGAACGGTGGGGAATCCCAGTGACGTATGCCCGAAGTGCGGATGCGGCGGGATCTCTCACCATTACCAATTATGAGCTGGCGGATCGGTTTGATCCTACGGCTTTTG
>JAKADJ010000296.1 GCA_021820645.1 Bacillota bacterium | reverse complement strand
AAAGTGGGTGGATAGCGATGCCTATGCCATGCGGTGATGGACTCGCAGAGTCCCGTCGTTTTTTTCTCGCCGGCAAGGGTGGTGTGGGGAAAACCACATTGGCAGTGGCTACTGCGGTTAAAAGTGCGCTAGAAGGCCAAAAAACTCTATTGATTACCACCGACCCTGCATCGCACATTGGGTTGGTTTTGGAAACGGTGGTCAGTGATGACCCGACTCCCGTACCAGGCGTACCGAATCTCTATGCGGCTCGGATTGATCCCGAGGAAGAAACCAAACGCTATCAAGAAGCGATATTAGAAGAAGCGCACTCGCACTATGAGCCGAGTACCGTACAACGGATGGCAGAAGAATTGAATTCTCCTTGCACCGAAGAGGTTGCGGTATTTCGGCGTTTTCTGTGGGCGCTATTAACCAACGAATTTTCCACGGTCGTGTTTGATACGGCACCCACTGGGCATACGTTACGACTGTTGGCATTGCCCCTGAGTTATCGCCAGCAAATCGCGGTCAAGGCTCAAGGATCCGAAGAGAGCCGCACAGTCGACCAAGAAGAAACGCGTCGGATGCAACAAGCCATGACGGTATTGCAAGATGCGGCTCGGACGACGTTTTCTTGGGTCGTTTATCCTGAATCCACTCCGATTCAAGAAGCTCGGAGAGGCGCAGAAGACCTTTTGGCGCTGGGCATTAAAACGGGAACGGTCATGGTCAATCAACTATTGCCGGAAGCTGCGTGTGTTCACCCGTTGTTTAAGAAACGCTACGAGATGCAGCAGCGTTATCTTGCACAGGTCGGAGAGCAATTCCCTGGGGCCCTCATCACCGAGGTGCCGTTACAAGAACACGATGTGATCGGAATCGCAGCCGTGCAACGGTTAGTGGAGAAAATTTGGGCGAATGGTGCGATAGCAGGCCACAAGTAATGCTCGAAACCAAAAAAGGAGCGATGGACATGGCAAAAATCGCGATTGTCCTGTTGTCTGGTAAAGATCATCCGGCAAGAGCCTTATCCGGATTGCACGTAGCCAAGCGTATTTACGATGCACGGAAGGAAAACGCGATCGATGATGTTGAGGTGTTTTTGTTTACCGATGGACTGCGAGTTATAGGTGAGCCAGAGGGTGAATTAAATCGCTTCGTCAACAAGCTAATTGAGGCCGATATTGTGGTGGGAGGATGCAGCAACCAGCTCAACAGTTGGAACCTCGCGGATGAGGCTAAGGCGGCGGGCATCAATGCGGAATTTGCTCGGGATGCCTTTTCACGGTACGCACGTGAAGGCTACACCGTGATGACCTTTTAACATGGCACACGAGAGTTTAAATCATTCGGTAGACAACGCAGGGGAATGGTATTGGCCGCTTTGGGCGGCGTCTGCATCGCTACCGAGTTTTTTGGTACGAGACACGGAATCCAGTCACGGACGGTATGCGACCGGTACGAAAACCCATTGTTGTCAAAGATCTCGTGAAATTTCATGGGCATGCCTGTGATGGGCTTTTTCGGGGGGCGTCGGCTCTCGCGATTGGATTGTCGGTGTTGTTTCCCAATGGGATCATTGATCGAACTGACCTACGGGTGCTTTCGCGCAACAGTCCTTGTTTAGGGAATGTGGCGGCATACGTAACCGGAGGACGCCTTTAATACCCAAGATGTTCGGAGCCAGCCGGGGGTATGGTTTGTGTTGCAGAAAATATCGAACGGGGACACCGTTCGTGTGGAGGAAAAGCCCGGAGTGTATCCTCAATCGCTCAGCGACGAAGAAGGCCTGTTGGTTTCTACCCAATCCGCCACGCCCGAGCAACTGGACCGGTTGCAGATAGCGCAATGGGAATGGGTCCGCGAGGTGCTTTTGAAAACACCCCGCGAGACGCTTTACAAAGTGACCTTGGTCCCCCAATTTTCATGGGCCGATGTGCCTTATGACCATAAGGGGCAAAGAACCGATATTTTGTTTAAGGATGTTCCCCGCATTTAATAAAGACGGAACGGTAACACCGTCCCATCTTTAGGGCATAATTTTCTCTGGTTTAAGGGGGCAGTGAACGCATGGCGATAGGTTTAGCGGTGGGTTTGTTTTTGGTCGTTCTGGTGTTGATTATTACTCAGCCTCGGGGGCTTTCCATTGGCTGGACCGCTCTAGGCGGGGCGATTCTGGCACTATTGTTGGGAATTGTGTCCTGGGCTAATGTGGGTACCGTGGTCGGGATTGTGTGGGATGCCACCCTGACTTTTGTGGCTGTCATCCTCATTTCCCTCATTCTCGATGCGGTGGGCTTTTTCGAGTGGTCAGCCCTCCATATGGCCCGTTTCTCGCGCGGCCATGGCATTCGACTGTTCCTCTTGCTCGGGATCCTCGGGGCGTTAGTAGCCATGTTCTTTGCCAATGATGGCGCCGCCCTGATTTTAACGCCTATTGTTTATGAGCAGACCAAAGCGTTGAAACTTCCTTCCAAAGCCACGCTGGCCTTGATTATGGCCAGCGGCTTTATTGCGGACACCACATCGCTCCCGTTGGTGGTGTCGAACTTGGTGAATATTGTATCGGCAGGTTATTTTCATCTGGGCTTTGCGTCCTTTGCCGCGCGCATGGTGCCCGTGGATCTCGTCGCTTTAGCGGCGAGTCTAGGCGTTCTCTATCTCTTTTATCGGCGATCTCTGCCCGCTGCCGTGAATACCCAAGCTTTGCCCAACCCGAAATCGGCGATTAAGGACGTGCATGTCTTTCACGCCGCCTGGATTGTGCTGGGTCTTTTGGTACTGGGGTACTTTGCCAGCCAGTTGCTGCATTGGCCGGTGGCGATTTTTGCCGGCAGTGCGGCCATTGGCCTCTTGATCATTGCCCATCGGAGCCCGGTGGTGCATGTCCCGCAGTTGGTTCGGGAAGCGCCCTGGAAGATTGTCGTCTTTTCTGTGGGCATGTATGTAGTGGTGTTCGGACTCCGCAATGTGGGACTGACGCATCTCTTAAGCACGGTATTGACGGTCTTGGAAGCCCATGGAGCCTTTTTCGGCATTGTGGGGACCGGTGTGGTGGGAGCCGTGCTGTCTTCCATCATGAACAACATGCCCTCGGTGATGATCAATGCTTTGGCGATTCACGATGTGGCGGGACCTGCGGGCATTCATACCGCGATGGCCTATGCCAACGTGGTGGGCTGTGACTTGGGTCCGAAATTTACCCCGATTGGATCGCTCGCCACACTGCTCTGGCTCAATGTCTTGGAACGGCGGGGGATTCGCATTACCTGGGGCTATTACTTTCGGGTCGGCATCACCTTGACGATTCCGGTCTTATTGGTCACCCTCGTGGCTTTGTGGGGCTGGTCTGCCCTGATTAGCTAAGGAATGGAAGGAAGGGAAATCGATGCAAACCTACCATGTGCAAGTGCAGCGCCTCAATGCTCAACACGTTCAGACCACCACGCGCGGCTTTACCCTCACGTTAGGAGCCAAGCGCGGGGACGCCGAAGCCGGGGTGAATCCGATGGAAACCTTGCTGTCGTCGATGGGCGCGTGTCAGTTGACGGCATTGGCGACTGTGGCGGATCTTTCGCGCGGCTCTATTGCAGACATCGGAATCGTGCTCGTCGGCGTGCGGCAGGACCAACCCCCTCGATTGTCATCCGTCTCGTATCGGCTGTGGGGGCAAACGCCGGTACCGGAGGAACGCCTCCAGCGCCTGGTGCACATGGCGGAGCGCAATAGTACCGTGTATCAAACCGTGGCGGCGGCTATCCCGGTGTCGGGAAGGACCATTTCCGGAGGGTTTTCCTCCCGAACCGCCGACGAGGGTTAGCAGTTAGGCGGTGATCCAAAAA
>JAKADJ010000014.1 GCA_021820645.1 Bacillota bacterium | reverse complement strand
AATTTTAACCTCTTCGGACGTGCGCTCACCAATCATCATGTTGTAGGTGCGCTTGATGTGGTTCACGATCGCCTCGTCCATTTCATCGCCGGCCACCCGAATCGACTTCGAGGTGACAATTCCATCCAACGAGATAATAGCCACCTCACAGGTACCACCCCCAACGTCCACAATCATGTTTCCTGTTGGTTCGTTGACGGGAAGTCCAGCCCCAATCGCTGCAGCCATCGGTTCTTCAACCACGAGGCATTCTCGAGCCCCAGCCTGGGTGGCGGCATCCTTGACCGCGCGCTCTTCCACCCCGGTGACACCGGAGGGAACCCCGATCACCACGAGTGGGTGAAACAGTTTATTGTTATTACTCGCCTTTTTAATGAAATACTTTAACATAGCTTGAGTCGTATCGAAGTCAGCAATCACGCCATCCTTGAGCGGACGCACCGCGCGGATATTACCCGGTGTGCGGCCTACCATTTGCTTGGCTTCCTGACCTACCGCAATAATCTCTCCGGTCATCTGATCAATAGCAACGACGGATGGTTCTTGTAACACGATTCCCTTACCTTTGACAAAGACCACGGTGTTGGCCGTCCCGAGATCGATGCCCATGTCTTTTGAGAAGGCCGCAAACATGCTTTTCATGGGTTAAGAAGTCCCCCTTAAGTCAATTTGGTCGTCTGACCTTGATGTAAACTGATGTGTCCCGAACGTCCTATTATAATATGGTCGAGCACCCCGATGCCCATTATAGCGCCGGCTTCTTCCAAACGCCGGGTTAACTTACGGTCTTCGGGACTCGGCGTGGGGTCTCCACTTGGATGATTATGGGCCACAATGACTGATGCGGCCCGGCGAGACACGGCACGTTGAAAAACTTCCCGTGGAAATACTTCCACACTATCCAGTCCGCCCCGGAACACGGTATCGATAGCCAACACGCGGCCCTTGGTATTGAGCAAAATCACACGAAATTCTTCCTGGGCCAAGCTTATCATGTCTCCCAACAGCAGTGCGGCATCTTCCGGGCCTTCAATGATGCCTCCGACCTGTTGTTTTGACAGACGATGCCCGATTTCCATGGCCGCCACTAACAACGAAACTTTGGCCATGCCTAGTCCACGTACTTGCAACAACTCGTCAACCGATTTGCGATAGAGTCCGGTCCAGCCATCTTCCAACAGATCTCCGGCCAGTTCTAAGACGGATTGCCCCATTGAACCCGTTCCCAACAGTACCGCCACGATCTCGCGGTCCGTCAGACTTTTTGCGCCATGCTTCATCAGGCGTTCTCGCGGTCGTTCCTCCGACGGTAAATCCTTCACCTTATACGTCAAAGCCGTATCACCGAACTCTCCCGATTCTAAACACCATGGCGCAACAGTTTTTGAACCACATCGGTGGGTAATCCCATCACCGTTTCCAGATTGCCTTCGAACGCCGTCACCCAACTACCAGCTTGTCCCTGAATCGCATAGGCTCCGGCTTTATCCAATGGTTCGCCACTCGCCACATACTCCAAAATCTCCAACGCTGACAACGCCCGAAAAGTTACGTGTGCCACCGCCACTTCCACATAACCTTTCCCCGCTTCAGGATTCCACAGGGCCACCCCGGTATAGACTTGGTGACGTGTTCCCGATAGTTTACGCAACATGTCTTCGGCGGACTCAGGGGTATGCGGTTTACCAAATAATCCGGGGCCTTTGGCCACGATGGTGTCGGAACCCAAGATTGACGCATTCGCGTGACGCTGGCCGACAATCAGGGCTTTAGTGACCGCCAATCGACGCACGAGTGCGTCGGGTCGCTCGTGGGGCCGCGCCGTTTCATCCATCTCTGCGGGATCGACCAAGAATTGAAGACCCATCGTCTCCAACAATTGAATCCGACGTGGTGATTGTGATGCGAGTACGAGTGATCCCATTTCAGCCTACTTTCGCCTTAGATACCAGTAAAATCCGCCAATCAGACCAATGATCCCCCCGAGGTTAAGGGTTAACCACAGTCCTAATTGGATCCCGACCACTCCGAAATTCAAGGTCGTCGGGGCACTGGTTGCACTCCCTAGCGTAAAAAACACCCGGCCTAGGGGATGCCATAGCGGTGATAACAACTGACCTAATACAGAGCCCACAATGGCTCCAATCAATACATACAATAGAGCAATACCGAACCCTTGGTGGCGATTACGCATGGAAACCTCCCAGTTGACGTAAGAAGGCGAAATCGCTCTTCGTCGCAGTGTACGCGGGGTCTTGTTCAGCATACCATCCGACATATCTCGAGGCAATTGTTGAAAAGCTTCCACAAATGGACAAATTCCCCGGAAATTCTAGGCTTTTTCGACCACAGAGTCTGTCAGAGGAATAAATGCGCGCCGTTGATTGAGGTAACTCAGCAACGAAAGCGAGCCGCACACCAAGACCGCCTGCGTTCCCCCCGGGCTCACTGTGCTCTGAAGTCGGCGCACCGCATCCCATGGATCACGAATTACAGTGATCGGTTTCCTGGCCTGGAATTGTTCCCAGAGCGGCTCGGGATCGGCTCCGCGCTCAGAGGGCACTTGAGTCAATGTCACCGACTCGACATAAGGCAAGAGGGCTTCCAGCATCCGCGCCCCAGGCTTATCGGAGAGTACACCAAAGATGAGGTGCCATCGGTACTGATTCCAAGGCCGACGCTGCAAGGTATTGATGAGACCCAATACGCCATGCGGGTTATGTGCCCCGTCAATCACCCACAAAGGATCTCGCTCGACAACTTGAAACCGACCCGGCCAATGGGCCTCAGCCCAGGCATCTTTCACCCGCGCGATATCCGAAATCCATCCCAACTCTTGTAAAACGCCAATCGCTGCGCGCGCGGTCGCAACATTCTCCACTTGGTAGGCGCCGAGCAAAGGAACCGTCACGTCCCCCATCTCGGGATCGCTCCAGAATACTCCACGACCGTCAACGGCCCCAAACACCCTGGGTTCAACCATCGAGATGCCAAGGCTTTCGGCACGCTCCCGCACCACTTCACCGGCTTCTAAAAACGGCTGTTTAGCAAGCACCAGGCGCGTTCCCGGTTTGAGGATCCCGGCCTTTTCGGCAGCGATCGCGGTGATCGTCGATCCCAGACGCTCTTGGTGATCGAAAGCTATGGGGGTAATAATCGACACGATAGGAGGTGGAATCACATTGGTGGCATCCAGTCGCCCACCGAGCCCCACTTCGACCACAGCCACATCCACTTCCTGTCGTGCAAACGCCAAGAACGCCAACGCCGTAACCGCCTCGAAAAACGTTGGAATATCATCTAAAATCTCGCCCGCAGCTTCAATCTCGTGTCCCAAGCTGTCCCACAGATCCGCATGAATCGGAACCTGGTTTATCGTCACACGCTCATTGATCTGCCCCAGATCGGGCGAAACGGTTAACCCCACGCGGTATCCTTGAGATATCAAGGCAGAGGTTACTAGTGATGCCGTAGAACCCTTACCATTGGTCCCCGCCACGTGAATGATCGGATACTGGGTTTGCGGGTCCCCCAGTTGCGCCAATAAGGCCGCAATGCGCTCGACCCCAGGACGCATGCCGACACGTTCTAGTCCTTCCCACCAATTCTCTTTCACGCCAAATCCTCCAACCGCTCTCGCAAACGGGCGATCCGAGCCCCGAGCTCTTCAGCCGTTGCCCGCGTTTTGTCGACGATCGCTTGCGGAGCCCGCGCCATAAATTTTTCATCGGCCAATTGCCGTTGGGTCCGCTCAAGCTCGGATTCCGCGGCACTTAATGACTTTTCAATCCGTACGCGTTCTCGCGTCAGATCCACTAATCCCTCCAAAGGAATATAAACCACCGCGCCATCCGTCACACCGGACAAGGCACGAAGCGGTTTTTCTAGGCCTCCTTCACGAAGCCTCATCCGGATTGACGAAGCCTTGGCTAATTCTTTGAGCTCAGGCTCGAGATGTCCCCAACTGGCTAGTATCTCCTCATTTTGCACCCACACTTCAAGGTCAATCCGTTGGACAGGCGGGATATTCAACTCAGCCCGCAGATTTCTCACCGTGCGCACCAGTCCTTGAAACATCTCAAAATGCCTGATCGCCGTGGCAGATACACTTTGATTGGTCCAGGGATGGGGCCAGTCCGCTATCACGATACTAGCGCCAACATGGGGGAGTGCTTGCCATAACTCTTCGGTCACAAACGGCATAAAGGGATGCAATAACTTCAACGCATCGCTGCCCACCTTGACCAAGGTGTCTAGGACGAGGTTCCGATCCGAATCATCACCCGAACGGAGCCGTACTTTAGCCAACTCGATGTACCAGTCGCAGTAGTCGTCCCAAAGAAAGTCGTAAATAGCCCGTGCGGCCTGCCCAAATTCGAACCGATTCAGATAGTCCGTCATGGCGGCGATCGTCAGATTTAGCCGATGGACAATCCAGCGATCCGCCGGATGTTGGCGTGTCAAGGGATCCCCATTCCAGTGAATCTCGTGCTCCTCCAGGTTCATTAACACAAACCGGGTAGCGTTATAGATCTTATTGGCAAAGTGACTGCCCGCCGCGACCCGTTCCGCACTGTAGCGCTGATCATTGCCGGGGGCGGAAGACAAAATCAGGGCAATTCTTAAGGCATCGGCCCCATATTGATCGACCACGTCCATCGGGTTCACTCCGTTACCCAAGGACTTACTCATCTTGCGACCGAGTTCATCACGCACCAGTCCATGCATCAACACGGTTTTAAAAGGAGCCTCTCCCGTGAAATGAATCCCTTGCATGATCATTCGCGCCACCCAGAAAAAAATGATGTCATAGCCTGTGGAAAGCACCGAGGTGGGATAGAACATGGCGAGATCGTCCGTCGATTCGGGCCACCCTAGCGTCGAAAAGGGCCACAGCGCAGACGAAAACCAGGTGTCCAGGACATCTTCATCCTGTCGGAGGCTCCCTCCGCACTCTGCACAGGCGTCAGGCGCAGTCCGCGACACCACCACCACACCGCACGGGTCGCAATAATAGGCGGGAATCCTGTGCCCCCACCAGATTTGACGGGAGACGCACCAGTCGCGGATATTGGTCATCCAGTTCATGTAAATTTTTTCAAAGCGCTCCGGCACAAATTCGACTGCCCCTTGAGTCACCGCCTTAATGGCTGGTTCCGCTAACGGAGCGACCCGGACAAACCATTGAAGGGATAGTAACGGTTCAATGACAGACCCGCACTTCTCACAATGGCCCACCGAATGGGTGATGTCCTCGACCTTCAACACCAATCCTAGTTGGTGTAAGTCCGACACGACCCGATCCCGCGCCTTCATCCGGTCAAGCCCCTGATACACCCCAGCGATTTCGGTCATGGTTCCGTCATCCCCGATTACCTTCAACTTCTCCAGGTGATGGCGTTCGCCAATCGCAAAGTCATTGGGATCATGGGCAGGCGTGACTTTCACCGCGCCAGTTCCATAGGTGGGATCTACGTACTCGTCGGCAACCACCGGAATCAGGCGGTCCATGAGCGGCAAGCGCACCATGCGGCCGATATAGTCTTTCCACCGCACGTCGTCAGGATGCACCGCCACCGCGGTATCACCCAGCATGGTTTCGGGACGGGTGGTGGCTACCGTAATCGACCCGTTGCCGTCCGCCATGGGGTACACCAGATGCGTCAGCTGGCCAGATTCGTCCTCATGCTCCACCTCAATATCAGAAAGTGCTGTCCGGCAAGAGACACACCAATTGGTAATATAGTGTCCCCGGTACAGCAAACCTTCGTCGTACAGACGGACGAACACTTCGGTCACCGCTTGTGAAAGACCGGAGTCCAAAGTAAACCGAAGCCGACTCCAATCAACGGAGGCCCCTAAGCGTTCGACCTGACCTAAGATCTCCCCGCCGTACTTCTCTTTCCATTCCCAGACCCGCTCAATAAAGGCGTCCCGACCCATCACCCGCCGATCTAATCCCTCTTGACGGATCAGTTCATCCACTTTCATTTGGGTGTGAATCCCAGCGTGGTCAGTGCCCGGAATCCATACCGTGTTATGCCCCAGCATCCGATGATACCGAACCAAGATGTCCTGCCATGTCGTATTCAAAGCATGCCCAACATGAAGGATCCCTGTCACATTGGGTGGTGGCATTGCAATCGTAAATGAAGGCGCGCCAGGCTTTCCCTGAGGACGAAAATAGCCTCCCTCCACCCATTCCCGATACCGTTTGCGCTCGACGGATTGCGGATCGTACCGTGAACTTAACTCCATGGGGCACTTCCTTTCCTCCTGTGGTTGGGAGTTTCTCTAACCGTTTTCATGAAACAGCAAATGGCCCTCTTCGCTTAAGGGCGAAAAGGACCATTTCGCGGTACCACCTTAATTCACGCATCCTCGTTCACGGATACGCCTCATCGTCGCGCTAACGGGCTGCCCGTTTTGGTTTGTGCGAAGCACTACCAAAAACCTCGGGGTCGACCCCCAAGCCCGGTTTGATGGGGTTACACCGCCCCCCACTCTCTGGACAAACTGGCACTTGGTTTTTCCCGTCATCGGTCACATATTTTCCCTGATTATAATACGGGGTCTAATCCTGAACAACCGCAAGAATATCGTCTGACGACAAAATCAAGTGCTCTTCGTTGCCAATTTTAATTTCTGTCCCGGCAAATTTCGCAAACAACACTTTTTGCCCGCTCTTCACCTTCACGTCTTCACTATCTCCGACAGCGACGACGAGGCCAGTCTGCGGCTTGTCTTTAGCGGTGTCTGGTATGTAGATACCACTTTGCGTACGTTCTTGCTCACTAACCAATTTAATCAATACGCGATCTCCCAAAGGTTGCACCTGCATTGCAACGTTCCTCCTTGACTCATCTTAAAATGGGACTGCAAAAGTTATGGACCCACTTTATCGTGGCATCTAACATTATATCTTATGGAGCCTAGCTGTCAATTTTCTCATTGCCCGCCACGACCAACTTAAAGGTCTTAATTCGTGACCCTTGTCATAGCTTGTCAACGGAATCTTAATCGAACTCAGGGCGGGATCCTACGATGACATTTCGGAAAGTCCTCATATTGGCCGCACTCGCATCCCTACTCTCGGCATGCGGATCTGTCACACGCCCCCACCCCAAAGCTTCCTATTCGGCGGTGTCGGTCTACGTCCAACATCCTCAGAGTTTAGGCATGCTCCCGCTTAAGGTTGCGTCCCGCCTTGGGCTCTTCAGCCAACAACACCTCCAAATCGATTGGGTCAAGAGTGCCCAACACGCAGCGATCCAGGTCGCGAACATTGGATCCCAGTATCCCATCGATGCGCTGGTCACCCAAAGACCCGATCTCGTGTTAGTGGCGCCGTTTCCCGATCCCCATTTTCGTTTGCATAGCTTAACCCAACTTCCCATTGTTTACGCAAACAGCGAGACGTCCCAAGTCCCTTATCTTAAAGCCGTGTTGTCCCTGCACCATGTCGTGCCCAAACCGCTGAGCGCAATGGGGTTGCCACAAATTACGGCAAGTTGGCGCCAAAAAGTCCTTCCGTGGGTCGTGGTGCCGCTCGTCGATTATTATCAACTGAAGCGAGTGGTCC
This sequence comes from Bacillota bacterium, assembly GCA_021820645.1. Next base: position 11,792 of record JAKADJ010000014.1, on the reverse strand, counting down.
CGCACACCACAATTCTGGCATTTCTTGGTGCCTCCACCGGCCCGGTTCCGGTGACGGTGATTACCGGGGCCAACAAAAATGCGCTGGCATTTGTCAGCGCCATCAACCTAGCCTTATGGTATCTCTCGACGAACAAGCCTCAGACCATTGCGCATCTGGTAAGCGATTCGGGAGCCAGCCCGTTCAGCGTCCCCATCATCAAACAGGCCCTTCACTATCAATACTGGCCGACAACGGTGGTGCTGACGCCCTCGTTATACCAGCGAGGCCAGTCGTTTCTACCCAAATCCAGCTCCTGGCCAAACTACGCCACCAGCGTGGATGTCAAACTAGCCGAGGCAGCCCTCACCCATTGGCCCAGTTAACCCTCTCGAGACATCTCCATCAACACCAAATCCACCGTGCCGTGTAACCGTCCGTTTGCGACGAGGCGCGCCACCTTGCGAAACCCTGCTTTAAGATAGGATCGAATCGCCCTCACATTATCCTCTTGAACCCTAAGATAAATGCGATCTAAGTGCATCACAAAAAAACCCAGGGCCACCACTTCCATCACGGCTTCGGTGCCGTACCCCAATCCCCAATAGGCCTTGTTTCCAATAGATATGCGGAGCTCGGCTTCACGCGTCCGCCAAATAATTTGCTCCAAGGCCACATCTCCTATGAGATTTCCATCGTTGTCGGTGATGGCAAAATTCATACGGGATGGATCCCGCATCATGTTATTCCACCACTCATTCATCTCATCTTTTTCATGCGCCATGCGTCCGGTGAGTCGATTAATCTCAGGGTCCTTATCCCATCCGGCAATCACTTCTAGGTCGTTATACGTTAGCCGACGTATTCGTCGACAATGTGTTATCGGAGACAACACCATCCATCGGTCACCTCACCAGCGTCAAAAAACATCACAGGAGCTATTCGACACCAACCCCTAAGTCTCCTCTCAAATCGCTCGTGCGCTGTCCGACTTTCTTCTGGCATTTTTGGAAAACCCTCCGTTGAAATCGTCGAAGGCATCTATATTATCCTAAGCACGTTATGGGATTCAGTGCATGGCGAGAGGGCCCCAAGTCTTCAAACTTTTGCTATACTTAAGTCCAGTATCGGTCGTCGGCCTGCGGCCGAGCGCGAAACGAGGAACCTTATGAACCCGTCTACTATAGCCATCCAACATCCCCAGAGTGACCTCGATGTGGCAGCGATGCTCGACATGCTGAACCGCGTGTACCATCGTGATTGCACCGCGGGCCAAGGCATGGACCGTGAATTCCCGCATCTTTTTGCCCCAGAAAACTGGCAGCACCTATATTATGTCGCCCTGGACGGACAAGTCGTTAGCATGGTGGGAGTCTACCCCCAGACGCTGTTGCTCCAGGGACATCCGCTCCAGGTTTGGTCGATTGGATGCGTCGCAACGGATCCCCTTTATGAAAAACGGGGCCTGGCCACGCAGATCTTACAGCAGGTGTTTCACGATGGCCATGATGCCAGAGTCCCCCTGACCCTCATCTCTGGAGAACGCGGGCTTTACCGACGCCTTGACGCTGTTCCGATTGGCGCCATGATTGAAGCCACGGGAGAGCAAGATTCATGGAAGAGGCTCAGATCCTCCATGACTTTTTGCGCGATGACGGTGCGGGAAATCCCGGCTCAAGAACGTGCTGGCATGGCATCCTCGCTGGTGTCTTTATACCGAGATCAGGCTCAGCGATTTTCCCGCACTGCTAACCATATGGCTACTTTATTCAATGCACTCTGGTTTGCCCGGCCGCACTATGATCAGAGATTATTGGTCGTCGAAGCAGACGGAACCCTGGCTGGCTACGTCGTCGCGTACCGCTCACTCCGACATCCCGACCAGGTTACCGTGATGGAATGGGCAGGCTCACCCCTCGCGATCCTGCCGAGTCTCTCCGATATGATTAACCGGTTTGGAAGCCGCACCCTCACCGTCTCCCTGCCGATGCGCTTGGCCTGGCTCGGTCAAGAACTTGGGGCTCATGACATCCTCACCAAAACCCTGCCCTTGCAAGGAACGGTCCGGGCACTCAATGTGTCGGCTCTGGTCTCACAACTTGAACCCATCATTCGCGAGCACTATAACGCCGCTCTTGTCCTCGACGAATCGCCTGACGGGCTCTTTCGCGGTACTGGTCCCGATGGCGCCGATCTTAGATTGGCGCGATCCGAGATTCCCGGCTATCTATTTAATCCAAAACCCGGTGGACTTGCGTTACCGATGGCGTGGACCCACGACTTAAACTTTGTGTGAGCACGCTGAAATTTACACGGCGCAAATTGACACGTTCTGACAGAAATATTCTCTAAACAGCACTATCCATTTTGTCCCAATCCTTCGTCAAGCCTTATTCCGGGCCATTTAATAGGACTTATCAGCGATCCGTGAATCGTCTAAAATTGGATCGGTGGTCCATACCTTTTAAAGCAGGAATTTTCGTAACACATCGCGAATACCCTCCTGTTTACTACTCTTGTTTTGGGAGGTATCCCTTGATGAACAAATGGGCGGCGTCGCTTGCGGCGGCAGGCCTACTGTCAGCAGGATTAGCCGGTTGCGGCGCCACATCCACATCGACTGCCAGTAGTACTCCCCTCGTTGAAGCGATTGGACAGAACCCTGATAACTTGACGCCGGCACTCGGCGGACTTGCGGTGGACAATACCCCCACATCCTTAATGGACATGGGTTTGATGTATTTGACCCCCAAGGACACCTGGGCTCCGGGCATTGCGACCAGTTGGAGCGTTTCGAACAATGGATTGGACTACACGTTTAACTTAAACCCCAAAGCCACATGGTCCGACGGTAAGCCGATTACCTCGGCCGACATTATTTACACCTGGCATTACATGACGAACCCGAAAATCCAAATTCTTTACAACACCGGATGGAACTACGTGAAAAACGTCGTCGCTGAAGGTGCGCATAAAGTCGTATTTCAACTGAGTCAACCCTACGCCCCGTTTTACTCCACGGTCGGCGGCACCACCATCGTCCCTAAACACATCTTTGACAAGTGGACTGTCAACCAAATTAACCATGGCATCTATGACAAGGGTACGCCCGTGGTCTCGGGTCCCTACATCATGACCAAATGGGTCACTGACCAACAACTAACTTTTGCACCCAACCCGCATTGGTGGGGTCCTCCGGTTCACATTAAGAAGATTATCGTGGAGATTGTTCCGAATTCTAATACCCAATTCAACATGTTGGCCACGGGTAAATTGACGATGGGTGGTATTCCATCGGCGGACATTTCTCAAATTGGCACGTTACACAACTACAACATCATTAAACCTTTAGGCGCTACCTACAACCTGATTCAACTTGACGAGAATAACTTCCTCAAGGATGTGGTGGTACGGCGGGCTCTAGACTACGCGACTCCGAAACAACAAATCGTGACCAGCATCATGCATGGTCAGGCGGTCGTCGCGCACGGCGACCAAGTTCCTGGCGGTTACTTCTATGACCCGAATGTCCCTCACCGGACCTTCAGCCTGACCAAAGCTGCCCAATTGCTGGCCTCTCAAGGGTTCACTAAAGGCGCCGGCGGATGGCTTTACAAGAACGGTCAAGAGCTGAAGATCCCGATTTGGACCGGTTCTAGTTCTCACAGTGAAACCGATATTGCCCAGGTCGTCTCACAAGACTGGGAGAAGATCGGGGTGTATGCTCCCGTGCATACTGCAGGATGGTCGGTCGTGTTTGGCAATGGTACCCCGCAAAACCCAGGACCCCAGGTCAATGGCAAAGACGAAGCGCTCATCTTCTCGTGGGGACAAGGAGTGTTTCCAGACGACACCATCGACTTCAATTCCAAGTATGTGCCCAAGAGCCCATTGCAACCGTCTCCGCAAGAAAACGGTGAGCGTTATGTGAACAAACAGATGGACGCGCTACAGGCTCAAGGCGTGACATTGTCGAGCCGTCCGGCCCGTCGCAAGGTGTATGACCAGATCCAGCTTCTCGAACAGAAGACGTTGCCCATTATCTTCTTATTCTGGTATAAAACCGATACCGCCATTTCGAAGAATCTGCACGGATACGTGCAAACCACGTTTGGGACGTCTCCGGTGTGGGATTGGTCCTTAAACTAGGGTAAAGTCTCCATCAGATTCACCACGTCATGCGAGATGTGTTCGAGGGCGACGTTATTGAGTCGCCCTCCACACTCTTGAAAGGAGGTTCACCATGGCCAAATATGCCTTACAACGTGTCTTCGAAGCCATCCCTCTGTTGTTTTTGGTAACCCTTGTCACCTATTTCATTATGAATCTGACTCCGGGTGGCCCCCTTGCCGTATATTTACACAATCCCCACGTCACACAGTCGCAAATTGCGGTACTCGCCAAGCAACTCGGCTTGGATCAACCCTGGTATGTCCGGTATTTTAAGTGGCTCTGGTCTTTATTGCATGGGAACTGGGGGTATAGCTATTTCAGTGGGCAACCTGTCATTCAATTAATTGGCCAACGCCTCCCCAATACTCTGATTTTGATGGGAGCAGCCTTTTTGGTGTCGCTGACCTTAGGGATCCCTCTAGGCATTTACTCGGCTACCCACCAATATTCCATTTTTGATTACTCGTTCTCTTTTGGATCCTTTTTTGCCTGGGCCATGCCCAGCTTTTTCTTCGGCTTGCTCCTTCAAATGATTTTCGCGGTAAAACTCGGATGGCTCCCGGTCTCCGGGATGTACTCGGCTTTTTATCCGCCGTCCTTTCTCGAACTCATCCGTCACCTCATCCTTCCCACCACGGTGCTGGGTCTGGGAAGCTTGGCCGGTTGGAGTCGATTCATGCGTTCGGGGTTGCTAGAAGTTGTTCGCCAAGACTATATTCGAACGGCCAAAGCCAAGGGGCTCAAAGAACGCACCGTAATCCTCAAACACGCTTTAAAAAATGCCGTGCTCCCCATCGTCACCATCATTGGAATGGACCTTCCTGCGTTCTTTGGAGGGGCCGTCATTACCGAAGAAATCTTCTCCTGGCCCGGCATGGGTCGTCTCTTTTTGGCGTCTTTGAATGACCGGGACTACCCCATCCAAATGGCCGCTCTTCTGATTAGTGCGGCGTTATTAGTGCTTGGCAACCTTCTTGCAGACCTTGCCTATGGCTTCTTAGATCCACGTATCCAATATAACTAAGTGAGGTGAGGTTCTTGGCTACCGCAAATTTACCGCCGCTCGAAAGCGAACTCGAAACCGATCCCATCGGGGATCCCCAACGGTCTGGGTTACATCGATTCTGGCGCCGCTTTTCGCGGCATAAACTGGCTCTCATTGGTCTTGGGATTCTGGTCTTTTTGCTTCTCGTGGCCATTTTTGCCCCCCTCTTGACTCCGTATAGCCCCACTGCCCCGAACCTTACCCAAGTGCTCTTGCCACCCAGTGCGGCACATCCGCTGGGTACCGATGAGCTCGGGCGAGACGTGCTGGCGCGTCTCATGTATGGAGGACGCATCTCTTTTCTGGTGGGATTTCTATCGATGATCATCGCCACCTCGATCGGTGTGGTGTATGGTGCAACATCGGGATACTTGGGCGGCATCTGGGATCGACTCATGATGCGATTTGTCGATTTGGTCATGTCCTTCCCCGCGATTTTCTTGCTCCTGATTGTATTGAACTTGACGGGTTCCAACGCCTCGGTGGGACTGATGATTCTCTACCTGGGCCTTTTTGGGTGGACCGGATTGTCCCGCATTGTGCGTTCGCAAGTTCTCTCGCTAAAGACCAACGAATACGTCGAAGCGGCTCGCGCCCAAGGCGCCAGTACACGCCGCATCCTTTTTAAGCACGTGCTACCCGGTGCCATGGCGCCGGTATGGGTCTCTGCGGCATTCGGTGTAGCGGGTGCCATGTTAGCCGAAGCCTCGCTGGACTTCTTGGGATTTGGCCTACAACCCCAAATTCCCTCATGGGGCAACATGCTTGATTCCGCAGAGAGCTATATCGTCACCCACCCACTCTTGATTCTGGCGCCTGGGCTAATCATCACCATTGCCGTGGTCGCCATTAACTTTGTGGGGGATGCCTTACGCGATGCCCTCGATCCACGATCCACAGCGGGAATGCAGCGCATCGGATAGTACCGCCTAAAGGGATGCGCCAAGAGGTTGACTCCATTGGACGAAATAGGTACTTTGTAAGATATGATTGCACAGGAAACCTTCTGGGTTATGAGGCACGGGCGTCCCGACGTACCCCGTAACCCTGTTTTTATGGATCGCCAACAATTCAATCGGTTTTTGGATGCCTATGACGATGCGGGACTCTCGGAAGCCGAACGCACCCGCCTAAGTCAGGTCTACTCCGGCTATCCCGTACCGGACACTATCATTGCATCCGATCTCCCGCGAGCCCTGGCCACCGCACGTCTATTCGCACGAGGGCGTGAGGTCATTGTGAGTCCGCTCCTCAGGGAAATTCCGGTGCGTCTTCCAGAGCCCACCACGACGTTTCTCCGCGGCCGTTGGCCATCCGAGGTGTGGTGGACCTACCTGCGCTTTCACTGGTTCCGAAACCAAGCCCCGGAAGGTCGCATCCTGTCGACCCGGCGAGCAACCGAGGCGATTCAACTCATCAACGAACACCGCCAGCCCGGAACCCGGATCGCGGTGGTGTCTCACGCGGCATTTTTGCTCCTCATGGTCAATCTATTACAAGGCGACCACCAAGTCGGCGGTCGCCGTCTGCCCCATATCGGGTTTGGCACCCCTACCTTATACCACTGGCGCTAAAGCATCAGCCCGAGCCCCTGAATCGCGTTTTTGACTTGGTCCATACCCTCGCCGGTGCGATTAGAGACCAAGAACACTTCCCCCCCATACAATTCCTCTAACCGTGCTTTACGCTCTTTACGCTGGGTTTGGTTCAACTTATCGACCTTGCTGGCGACCACCGCCAAATAGAGATTTCGATCATAGGCCCATTGCTTGACCATCATTTCCTCGTCTTGTGGATCGCGTCGCACGTCTTGAATCAAGATGCCGCCAATTAATGGCTGGCGTTTGGTCAGATAGGCCTCGACGGCTTGGCCAAAACGTTCCCGTTGCGCCATGGACACTTTGGCATAGCCAAATCCGGGAAGGTCCACGATATACCAACCCTTCATCGCAAAAAAGTTGATGCGTTGAGTCCGTCCCGGGGTGGAACTAGTGTGCGCAACTTTGGATCCGACGAGCCGATTAATCAGAGACGACTTTCCCGAATTGGAGCGCCCCATGAAAGCTACTTCAATGTTCCCGTCACGGGGCATATCTTTGGCGTCAAGAGCCGATGCGGCAATCGGGCTGCGTTTAGGCACGAGGCGCCTCCAAGGCCAAAGCCAGCACTTGATCCAAATCCGTCACCAAGTGGATGTCAAGACCGCGTCGCACATTGGCCGGCAAGTCTTCCAAATCCGGTTCGTTATCCTTTGGGAGAATCAGTTCTCGAATCCCCACTCGGTGTGCCGCCAGGGTCTTCTCTTTGATTCCCCCCACAGGCAAGACGCGCCCCCGAAGCGTAATCTCTCCCGTCATCGCCAGACTCGCCTTGACAGGTGCCCCGGTGAGTGCAGAAACCATGGCGGTGGCCATCGCAATCCCCGCTGATGGGCCGTCTTTCGGAATCGCGCCCTCCGGCACATGCACATGCAGATCCCACTTTTCGTGGAACGTCGATTCGACCCCCAAGGATTCGGCCTTGGCTCGAATATAGCTAAATGCCGCTCTAGCCGACTCTTGCATCACGTCGCCAAGTTGTCCGGTGAGGGTCAATTGGCCCTTTCCCGACATCGTGGTCACTTCAATCGGCATCACATCACCACCGGTTTCAGTCACCGCCAGTCCCGTTACGAGTCCGGCTTGGCTTTGGGATTCGGCGTTCTGATGATGAACCTTATGGGTGCCTAAATATTTAGCGAGATTGCCGACGGTCACCCGTACCCTACCCTGATGCCCCTTGACGATCTCTCTCGCCACTTTGCGACACACGGTTCCCAATTCACGTTCGAGCTGGCGAACGCCGGCTTCCCGGGTATAATGGCGGATCACTCCTCGTAAAGCCGCTTCGCTCAACTCGACGGGTTTTCCTTCAAGCCCATGGGCTGCTAGTTGTTTCGGCCACAAATATTGCGTCGCAATGTGAAGCTTCTCCTCTTCGGTGTAACCGGGGATGACAATGGTCTCCATGCGATCCAGTAACGGCCGCGGGATGGTATGCAGCACATTGGCGGTGGTAATGAACATCACCCGGCTCAAATCAAAGGGGATCTCGATGTAGTGATCAGAAAACCGATTGTTTTGCTCGGGATCCAATACTTCGAGTAAGGCTGCCGAGGGATCGCCTCGGAAATCCATCGCCATTTTATCCACTTCATCTAACAAAAATAGAGGGTTTTTAGAGCCCGCCTGTTTCATTCCCTGGATTACCCGGCCCGGCATCGCCCCGACGTAGGTTCGGCGATGCCCGCGGATTTCCGCCTCATCGCGCACGCCGCCCAGAGACACCCGCACAAAGTTACGGCCAGTCGCGCGTGCAATGGATCGAGCCAGGGAGGTTTTCCCAACCCCAGGCGGTCCCACCAGACAGAGAATTGGGCCTTTTAATTGGGGGGCCAATTGGCGCACCGCCAAGTACTCTAAAATCCTGTCCTTAACCTTCTTGAGCCCGTAGTGATCGGCATCTAGAATTTTTTCAGCTTCCTCGACCTCAATCCGCTCATCGGTTTCCGTACCCCAAGGCAAGCTCAATAACCAATCGACGTAGGTGCGGACGACCACCGCTTCCGCCGCCATCCCGGACATCTTGGCCAGACGGTCAATCTCGCGCTCGATTTTCTCCGAGACCTCCGGGACAAGGTTTTCTGTGTTCTTGAGGCGTTCTCGTAACTCCTCAATCTCGGACGTCTGCTCGTCACGTTCCCCGAGTTCGCGTTGAATGGCTTTTAACTGTTCGCGCAAATAGTATTCTTTTTGAGTCCGCTCCATTTGTTTACGCACACGAAAACTAATCCGTTTCTCGATTTCCAAAAGCTCCATCTGGCGCGCTAAAATATCTGACACCTTATTGAGCCGATCCTCGACCGCGAACGTCTCTAGAACTTCCTCTTTTTCGTTGGTTCTCACATCTAAGTAACTAATAATCGTATCGGCCAGACGGCCGGGGTCTTCGACATTCATGCTGAGTGACGCTTCGCCCGGCACCTTCTTGGTATTCTTTATGTACACTTCGAACTGCTCTACCACGGCATGCATCAACGCTTCTACTTCATCCGTCAGATCGCCTTCTTCCGCAACCTCTTCCACCTCGGCCCGAAAGTATTCCCCGGCATCTTCCACGCGGTGCACAGTCGCCCGTGTCCGCCCCTCCACCACGACCTTGGATCCGCCGCTAGGCATCTTCAGTAGTTGCTTGACTTCGCCAATGACCCCTACATCGTAGAGGTCGTCAATCCCCGGTACATCAATCTTAGTGTCGCGTTGCGCCACGAACACTAATTCTCTTCCATCCAGCATGGCCTGTTCCAGTGCCTTCAGACTGCGCTCACGTCCCACTTCGAGTGGCACAACCATATAGGGAAACACAAGCACTCCCCTTAAGGGGAGTAATGGCATTTCTGTGCGAGGCATAAGCAACCCCCTAGCGATTCGTGCATTAGTTTCTCATTGTACCATTGTATGGGCACCTCCGGCTAGCGACACCGACGGTTGCCCGGGTTCGGGTACCGTCGGTGGTTAAGCCGGGGCTAATCTCCCCCGTCTACGCCTGTCCCTGCGGTGCTGACGCGGGGCTGGCAGTCGCGGTAAGCAAATCGACTTGCGGCACCCGGGTCGCCCCGTGCGATTCTTCTCCGATCTCTGTCGCCAGCGTCAGGACTTCACGGAGTGTGTGCACGGTAATGACCTCAATTTCTGACTGTCGAAACATTTCTTGCCAGTTGTCTTTAGGAATCAGGACCCGCTTACATCCCGCTTGGGCCGCCGCCTCGACTTTGGCTACCACCCCACCGACCGGTCTAACAAAGCCCCGGATCGATAATTCACCGGTCATCGCCAAGCGGTTGTCACAGGGTTTTTGGGTAATCGCGGAAAAAACGGCGGTGGCAATCGAAACTCCTGCCGAGGGTCCATCCAAGGGCACACCTCCAGGGAAGTTGACATGAAGGTCGTATTGAGTCGTGTCGAGACCCATCTGGTTGTGGAGCACGGTTAAGACGTTTTCTACCGAGCTTCGGGCCATCGACTTTCGCCGAATGGTACGATTCGCCCCGCCCATTTCTTCTTCATCCACCACCCCGGTGACAAAGAGATGACCTTGCCCACTCGCTACGGGGTGTGCGACCGCCTCGACCTCGAGCACCGTCCCCATATTGGGGCCGTAGACCGCGAGCCCGTTGACCATCCCCACAAAGGATTCTGCACCGACCTTCTTCTCGGGTCTCGGGTTATAATGGCCAGACTGTACAACCCATTCCACATCGGCCTGGGTGATGACGTGCCGGTTTTCCGTCAACCCTACTCCCGCCGCAATTTGGATCATGTTGACGGCTTCCCGACCGTTGGTCGCATACTGTTTCACGACCTCTAAAGCACCCCGTTCGATTTCGATCCCCATACGCTTCACCGCATTGGCCGCAATGGTGTAAACCTCATCGGGCAATAATCCACGAAAATAGATTTCCACGCAACGAGAACGGATAGCTGGCGGAATCTCATGGGGTTGTCTCGTGGTCGCCCCCACCAACCGGAAGTCGGCCGGCAGCCCATTTTCGAAGATATCTTGGATGTGGACCGGAATATTGTTGTCTTCAGAATTGTAATAGGCCGATTCGAGAAATACCTTACGGTCCTCGAGCACCTTCAGTAACTTGTTCATTTGGATCGGATGCAGTTCACCGATTTCATCAATGAACAAGATCCCCCCGTGAGCCTTGGTTACGGCACCCGGTTTAGGTTGCGGGACTCCAGCCATTCCTAACGGTCCGGCCCCCTGGTAAATCGGATCATGCACCGATCCGATTAAGGGATCGGCAATTCCGCGCTCGTCAAACCGAGCGGTGGTAGCATCTAACTCCATGAATTTAGCATCGGGAAGAAATGGGCTCCAGCTGTTACTTTTAGCCACATCCAAAACCAAGCGGGCAGCCGCAGTCTTGCCCACTCCGGGGGGCCCATACACAATGACGTGCTGCGGATTGGGTCCGCATAAGGCGGCTTTTAAGGCTCTTACACCATCTGCCTGGCCAATGATTTCATCAAAACGACTCGGTCGGGTTTTTTCCGATAAAGGCTCGGTGAGATGGATCGCCCGCAATCGTCTAAGCTTCTCAATTTCTTTCTTAGATTCTCGCTCGACTGCCACCTTGTTGCCCTGTTGCGATTTAAGCAGGTTCCAGAAATAGAGACCAATCACTATCGCAAAGAAAAATTGTATGAAGGTGGCGATGTTTGCAAAGTTCATCGCGACCCTCCTTTCCGCGAACCGTGATTTCGTAGGATCGGTTGAGGCTCGCACACGTAGTGTCCCCAATTGTGTCCAGCTCTTTATGACCAAATCATGGACGAGGACCTTCCATCAAAGTATGCCCAGGATCTCCATGATTTAGGCAGAAATACCAGAAGCCCCCGTCCACGTCCGGGGGCTTCTGTTGGCCAATAGGGTCCGCTATCGTCGAAATCTTAAGCCGTCTCTTCTTTTTGCTTTTTCGTCCGTGGTTTTGCCCGGTCTTGTGTCGTGACTAAAAGCGGCTCTTCATGGTTTTCGACGACTTCCCGAG
>JAKADJ010000295.1 GCA_021820645.1 Bacillota bacterium | reverse complement strand
CCGCTTTTGCGCCGGTGGTTTGCCCTGGCTCGCAAATATATTCATTTCCAGGGCCTCCCAGCCCGGATTGCCTACATGGGTCAAGGCGAGCGCGACGCCTTCGCACTGAAAGTCAACGAGCTCGTGGCCCAAGGTGCCGTAAAGGCCCCGGTGGTCTTTGGCCGCGACCATCATGACACCGGTTCTGTGGCATCGCCCTATCGCGAAACCGAAGCCATGCAAGACGGTTCAGACGCTATCGCCGACTGGCCGATTTTGAATGCCTTACTCAATGTGGCATCCGGAGCGCACTGGGTGGCGTTTCATCATGGGGGCGGCACTGGTATTGGCTATTCCCTACATTCTGGCGCCCAAACTGTGGCCGATGGGTCGGCCGACAGTGCCGGGCGTCTCGCGCGGGTGCTCTGGAACGACCCAGGCATTGGGGTAGTGCGCCACGCCGACGCCGGCTATGATAAAGCTAAAGAGACGCTGAAGGCATTCCCCGAGCGTTTTAACACCCCGCTGCTAGGCGCAACGCATGTGCCCACCGGGGAAAAATAGCCACGTAATAGGGGCCACGGGGCATCCCTGATAGGGATCGGACGCCTCTGGTCCCCATTCTACGATTTGGATCATCTGGAGGAGGATGAGCCGTGCGAATAACCTTGACTCATGGGCAGATTTACCAGGATCGACCAGACCCGACTCAAAAACAATGGATGGTGCAGCCGGATGGTACTGTCATTATGGATGATGGTCGCATTACTGCGGTTGGCCCCACGAAGCAGTTGCTCGCATCAGAGCGCAATCTCGGTACCGTCGTCGACGTCGAAGGGCGTGCCGTGGTACCCGGTTTCATCGATTGCCATACCCATCTCCCGTTTGCCGGGTGGCGGGCTGACGAATATTTGGAGCGCCTCTCGGGCGTCTCCTATGAAAGTTTATCCCAGAAGAAGCGTGGCATCGCCCGATCCAGCCAGCAATGGGCCGACGCCACCGATGCCGAGATCCTTGCGTTGACCAAAACGTTAGCTCACGAAGCCTTAGCCTGGGGAACCACAGTGCTGGAAATGAAAACCGGCTATGGCCTCACCCTCGAGCAAGAGCTGCGATCCCTGCGTCTCATCGGTCAACTGATGGACCAACTACCCCAGCGCATCCTGGCCACTGGACTCTTTTTGCATGCCCTCCCAATCTCCGGTACCAAATCCGAATGGCTTGACATCGTGCGCACCCGCTTACTACCAGAAGCCATCGCCACCGGGTATTTATCCGCAGTGGACGCGTTTGTGGAGCGTACCGCGTATCAGCCGGATGAAGTTGAGTGGGCTTTGGAATCCTTACCCGCTCATATTCCCATCCGTCTTCACACCAACCAATTCACTCAAATTGGAGGAATCCAACTCGGCGTGCGGTTAAATGCTCGGGCGGTGGAACATCTGGAATGCCTGTCCTCGGACGAGATGGACCTGATGGCCGAGCACCACATGGCTGCCGTGGTCATGCCCGGGGCTGCCTTTTATGGCGGCGCTCATGGCCGGGCCCCAGCCAGAGCCATTCTTGACCGAGGTATTCGTCTCGCTCTAGCCACCGATCTCAATCCGGGCTCGAGCCCCATTGGCAATCTACCCACGGTGGTGGGCTTGGCTGTTAATCTCCTCGACATGACACCCGACGAGGCCCTCACGGCCATTACCCGCGATGCGGCCTATGTCCTGGGATTAGAGAAGACATACGGTGCCATTCTTTCCGGGTATGGGGCCAACCTGGTCATCTTGGATTCAGACAGCATTGCACACATTCCGTATCGTCTCGGGCATAATCCGGTTCACCGAGTGCTCATAGATGGGCAATTTATGGGATAGCCACAGGATAGAGGCCCGGCCCTTATTTAGTGGTCCCACAACCGTACCACTCCGGGTATCCAACCGTAACGGGTGCCCGCGTTTGGAGCGTCGACGACTTCGTCAAATGCTCCAAGGGCGATACGCCGGATAAGAGGCCATGCTACACTAGACATGATTAGCCTTTACGGGAGGATGTTTATGGCCATTTCGTCGTCACTCATTGCCGATCCGGCGATTCGTCAATCGATCGCTTCGCTACCCACCGGATACTGGGATTTTGCCAATGCCGACACCAAAGAGTGGACCCACGGCTACCACAGTTACCCGGCCATGATGATTCCCCAGGTCGCGCGGAGTCTCGTGCGCATTGTCCAGCAGCATCAGCCGGCCATCCGTACCCTATTTGATCCCTTTATGGGCAGTGGTACCAGTTTGGTGGAAGGACTCTTGGCGCGTCTTACGACCGTCGGGTCCGACTTGAACCCCCTATCACGCCTAATGACCCAGGCCAAGACCACGGCATGGGATCCCGAGGCGTTGCAGGCCTGCATGGCAACGCTGATGGATTCCGTCCGGGACATTCAAATTTCTGAGGCCGACTGGCCCCATTTTGCCAACCTAACGTTTTGGTTCAAGCCGACGGTCATTACCGAACTTACTCGTCTCAAGCACGGCATCGAAAACATCGTCCCCGACAATCTCCTCCCTTTCTTCTGGGTCGCCTTTTCGGACACCGTACGCTGGGTGTCCAACAGTCGCAATGCGGAATTTAAGCTATACCGCCTGGATGAGGCTCGTCTGGCCCAATGGAACCCGGACGTCTTCGGCACCTTTGGCAAAATTATCGCACGCAATCAGGTGGGCAACGGGCGCCTTTGGGAGCGCCGCCCCTTGCCCTCGGTCTCGTTGCATGCCTACAATGCGATGGACCTCTCGGCACTGCCGGCCGAGACCTTTGATCTGATGGTGACGTCGCCACCCTACGGTGATAGCCGTACCACGGTGGCCTATGGCCAATTTTCGCGCCTGTCCTTGCAATGGTTGAACCTCACCGATACTGAGCGCGGGCCAACCCCCAACAAGCTGGATCAAGCGATGCTGGGAGGCGTAGCCACCAAGCAATTGCAACACGAACTCCCATCGCCGACCTTGACCGCGGCGTTAGTTCAAATAGCTCAAACCGATCCCAGTCGAGCCCGGGAAGTCTTGTCGTTCTATCAAGACCTCGACAGGACCTTGCAAGAGATTGCGCGCGTCATGCGACCGGGTGGATATCAATGTTGGGTGGTGGGCAATCGCACCGTCAAGAAGGTTCAATTGATGACCGATCGGATCATTACCGAGCTCTCGGAACGACAGGGCCTCGTCCCCGTGATCAATTTCACACGGGCCATTCCGAACAAGCGCATGCCTAAAGAAAATAGCCCAACGAATGAAATCGGGGCGAAAGTGACCACCATGAATGGCGAGCAGATTTTCATTCTACGTAAAGAGTAGTCATGGGCTTGTTCAGTACCCCATTGGGCCGGATTCGAATCGAATCTCACCGCCCTCATGTCAACAAGCATGAGAGGTTTATGCCCCAAGTGGGCCTGAGGAGACCGATAAAAATAAAGGTATCAACTGCGGGAATTAGCATGAGCAAAGTGGAATGTCTCCCCAAGAAGATACTGGGAGGGTTGCCTCATGTATACCGGAGACATTCCGCCAATCTTTTGGAGTGCGCTAATAATGCATTTGGGAGCAGATGCCCGGCAAGGACTACCGGAACGTAGGAGATAGTCCATGGTCGAGTAGGGCGACTGCAACCGCATCGAAAACTACTCGGTGTAAAAAACTCGTCGAATTTCTTCGTCGGTCAGATAGTTCGTAGCCTGGCGGGCAATGGCACGGATTGTTCCGGTGTCCAATGATGGGTGATTAGGGACAACCAGGATTTGGCGTCCGGATGGAGTCGAACGCACCAACTTCATATGGCTTCCCCGCTGGCGATCAAGGGCGAAGCCCAAAGGCTGCAATA
>JAKADJ010000294.1 GCA_021820645.1 Bacillota bacterium | reverse complement strand
ATCTATTGTTTTAGGGTCATGAGTTCGGATGCTGCGGTCCAAGACCTGGTGCTTTCCGTTTACGACCACTGGCAAGGAGCTTAATCACCAGCCAGAGGCCGCCCAGGCGAAGCGCGACGTCGGCGAGATTGAAAATACCCGGCCATCCTGCAATGCGAATAAAATCGGTAACCACGCCTGCCGAGAGGCGACCAAGAACATTGCCTAAGGCTCCGCCAGCCATGACAGCAAGGGGTAGGTGAAGCCCCTCATTGGTCGTTGCCCACCACGCCAAAAATAGGGTGCCGAGAATCCCCACCACCGTGACCAGGACGGGCCATCGCGCGCCAATCCCCAGGGTGGCTCCGCGATTGTATAAGAGCTGAAGCCCCAGGATCGGGTGAATGAGCCAGGTTTCCCGTCCTTGGGTCAGGTGATGCCGGGCCCACCAGCCAGTCCATTGGTCCAGGCCGGCAACAATCAGGATGATGGACAGGACAACGAGAACACGTTTTCGCAACGATGAGCCACGGTCACATCGATTCCACATAGGTCTAAGATACCGCAAAACAGCTCGCAGCAATCGTGGTCGCCGTGGCAAATTTCAGAACGGGTCTTAGGCTAAGTCTGGATTAGATTCGGGTGTCCCGGTAGCCTTTCTTTGTGCCGGGGTAAGTCGCGACGCGACACCCCAGGGCAAGAACACCAAAAGACTCACCACAACGACAATGCCGCTGCCGACGTTAACGTTGAACGCACTAACCTTGCCCACGCCACCGATGTAGGTCATAAAGGTCAAAAAGAGGATATAGACGATGTACCATACCGAATTGCTGAGGCCGTCCTTTACTTTGTAGATCAGGCCAAACAAGAGAGCGAAGATGGCAAGCAAAATCGTGGCATAAGGGACGGAGGGCCATCCACTCCAATAGACAATCAGAGAAGCCGAGGCAAACGCCACATACGCGACAAGTTTACCGGCCCGGATCGACCCTACAATCCCTTGACGCCGAAGCGCCAGCATGACCACCGGGTTGACGGCGAAACCGAGATAACCGGCAACCACGGCGTCGCTGATTAGGGCATAAATCGAGGGCAACGGAGCGGCTAGGTACGCGACGATGGCTCCCACCACGGTAAAGGCGATCAGGGACCACGCTGGGACCGCAAACTGCTGGCTCAGATCTTTAAGGCGGCCACTGACGATTCCGGTGCGGCTCATAGCAAGAAGGATGCGGCTGCCCCCGCCCTGGTAGATATAGCCGGTGACAAAGGGTCCGATGATGGCAATAATGGCAGTGATGACAATAAGCCAGCCTAAGTTGGCTTTGCTGGCTATAGATAGAAAGGGGTTGCCGGGAATGTCGACCACGGAGGCCCACGCGCCCGGGTGTATCTTCAATTGACTCCAATTGATGGCCGCCAGAAAAGCTATCGCCAGAAGCAGGTAGATGACGGTTTGGCCTAGCACGACCCACAGAATGGATTGGCCAATGGTTTTCGTGTGGCGCACCTCTTCCGAGTAATCGGGAATGACCCGAATGCTGCCAAAGGCAAACATCCCGAGCGGAATAGCGGCAAAAATGCCGCCGATGCCAAAAGGAGTAAATCCACCAAAACGGCCAAAGTTGCCGAAATGTGCAAAGCTCATGAAGCCAATGGCGGCAATGACGTAGAGCACCAGTTTGACGCTGCCCAGCAAGTTGGTGGACTGCGAGAAAATCTTAATGCCGTAGTAGTTGAACGGCAAAAAGAGCAGCATGAGGATGACCCCGGCAAGTGCGCCGGACGTCGTTGGGTTGCCGGTTGTAGTCAGGAAATGGGGATAGAAATAGTTGAGGCCTTCGACGGTCGCTAAGGCCTCCACGGGGGGGATGAATAAATACCAGATGAGGTCGGCAAACGCATTAATCATGTTGGTGGCGCGTCCATAACTATATAAGCTATAGCGGCTGGGTCCGCCCGCCTCGGGATAAACCCGGCTCAGGTCGACGTACGTTAGTCCCACAAACAGATACATGATGGCACCTACAACCCACGCTAAGATGAGCCCAGGCCCCGCCAGGGCGGTCATGCCCGCGGTGCTAAACAACACGCCAGTACCCACTGCTCCCGCGATCCCTAGAATGATCAAGTCGAATAATGTGAGTTCCCGCTTTAGTCGATTCATGTTTCACGCTCCCGGTATTTGGTTGGTGGAGCTAGCGCCAAGTGTGGCGACCACATACTCGGCACTGGTGATGGATCGTTCTGGCAATTAGTATACCGGAATGGCTCCGGATCCAAAACTCAGGGGAAGAGCCTACGCCAACGAGGCACCCAGGAGTACAATGGGAGCGTATGGGAAGGAGAGAGGACATGCCGCTAGATCCAGAAGTCGAAGAGTTTTTGAAACAAATGCAAAGCCTCGGCAGCACCCCACTGCATCAGTTGAACCCTCAAGAGGCCCGTCGCCAATTTTCGCAAGGTGCCGTCATGCTGGCCTCCGCGGGCCATCCCCCAGTCCTGTCGCGGGTGGAAGACCTACAGTGTCCGACGCGCTACGGGAATGTCCCAATTCGGCTCTATTTGCCTCGTGGTTCGGGCTCGCGCCCATTAATTGTTTTCTATCACGGTGGGGGATTTGTGCTGGGCGACATCCAAAGTTATGATCATCTGGCTGGCGCGATCGCGGAGGCGTCCTCTTGTGTAGTGGCCTCGGTCGGTTACCATCTGGCGCCGGAAACCAAGTTTCCACAGCCGGTCGAGGAGAGCTATGCGGCGTTGACCTGGCTGGCCGCTCAGGATCCCAAGCGGTGGGACTTCAATCCAGATGCCATCGTGGTGGCTGGAGATAGCGCCGGCGGGAACTTAGC
Source organism: Bacillota bacterium (assembly GCA_021820645.1). Next base: position 1,017 of record JAKADJ010000294.1, on the reverse strand, counting down.
CGCCGTCATGGCCCAGTTGTCGCGAGAGCGTGGGGGGCCGTCCTTGGCGGCACAAATTCTCTATTATCCGGCCACCGACCTAGGGCTGGTCACGGAGTCAAAAAAACTGTTTGCGACCGGGCTCTTCTTAGAATGGGAGGATATCGTGTGGTTCGGTCAGCAATACCTGGCCAAGCCCGAGGATAAAGGGTCTCCCCTAGCGTCTCCTCTCCGTAATTATCTTGGGGATCTGCCGCCTAGCCTCATCATTACGGCCGAATACGATCCCTTACGCGACGAGGGCGAGCTTTATGCAAAAGCGCTCGAGGTCGAGGGGATTGCGGTGCAACTCCTAAGGGTGCCGGGCATGGTACATGGGTTTTTATCGGTGCCGTTTTTCAAGGCGCGACAAGATATACTGCGGGTAACCCGCGAGTTTCTCCATTCCTTGGGAATGGGGACCAATGTGGGCTAATCGGTTCGAGGAGGTTCGCATGCATGGCATCGGTACTATTTGTACGTCACGGCGAAAGCCAAGCAAATGTCGACAATATTTTGGTATCCAACCAGGCTGATCCGGATTTGACTGGTAGGGGTCGCGAGCAGGCGGAATGGCTGGCTTCGGGTTGGCGAGCAGAACCGATCATCGCCATATATTCAAGCCCCTTACGACGCACGATTGGCACCGCTTCCGCATTCCTTGACGATCACCCCAACTTAAAGATATCGACCGACCCAAGGCTTCACGAAATTGGACTGGGTCGATGGGACGGGCTTCGGATCCCGGACATTGAGCGTCATGAGGGAGAACGCTATCGCCAGTGGAAGGAAGACCCAGAGCTGGGGGCGCCGGATGGAGGCGAACCCCTAAGTGCGGTAGCGGGACGCCTCGGTCAGTACCTCGAGGACATGCGAGAACGACATCCCGAGGGGCTGGTGGTGGCTGCGACCCACGCGGACTGCCTTAAGGCTTTGGTACTGTGGACCCTTCACGCACCGTGGACGTCCGCCCAATGGCTCCACCTCCAGAATGTTGGC
>JAKADJ010000293.1 GCA_021820645.1 Bacillota bacterium | reverse complement strand
CCGTTTCCCAACCGATACAAGGTGTGCCAGATCGCTATCTCTATGACCCAATGAACCCGGTTCCCACAACAGGCGGATCATTGCTCATGCCAGGGGTGTTCCCGCCAGGACCCAAGGATCAGTCGGTAATTGAAGTACGATCCGATGTTATGAGTTATCGCACCGCACCTTTAAGCCATGAAATTACCGTAATTGGTCCAGTCACCGTCACGTTATATGTTTCCAGCAGCGCTCCCGACACGGATTTTGTCGCCCGCTTGGTCGATGTGTACCCTGATGGTCGGGTCTACAATTTAACCGATGGCGTAGTACGCGCCAGTTTTCGTAACGCGGATTGGAGCAAACCCGAAACCGTGCAACAACAATTCCTCAACCCAGGGCAAGTTTACGAACTCACTATCGATTTATGGGCAACCGCTAACACTTTTTTTCCGGGTCATCGCATCGGTCTCGATATTACCAGCAGCAACTTTCCCAGGTGGGATCGCAATCTCAATACCGGGCTAAGCGGACTCGAGAATGCCAAAGCTCAAATCGCGCAACAAATCATCTATCATGATAATCGTCATTTAAGCGTATTGCATCTGATGACGATCTTAAACTAGCCGATTAGATTTACGAAGTAAACACTACAGTGGAAAGGGCTCACGAAGGAGTTGGTTTTACCAGTTTAAGAGCCTTTGGTCGCGGACGGCGAAAGAAAGCCACCTCTATCAGGGAAAACTCAGAGTGGTGCCTTTTGATGTTCAGAACGTTTCCGAACGGCGCTTTGGCGACCGAGACGATTCGGCGTCAGTTCGCCACCGGCACCCCGTCGGCACGACGGGTGTAGTGATAGCCATAGGGGACCCCATCGACAGACGGTCCTAGAATGGGACGTCATCTATCCAGCCGATGGCAGCGATAAAAATGAAGGCGTGCCGACCGCGAACGCGGTCGACTCATGATTTTTGGTGGGATAATACGCGATGCGCGTCGGGAAGTTTTTTTCGCGACGATGTCCCTGGGTGCCCGTCGGCCTCCCGGGGCGGACAAATGACCTCATGGTTCAAGGATGAGGAGTTTCTGTGTCATGTAGGCACGATTCGACATCGCGTAAACCTTTCCCTGCATCCATTTGTGCAGTAGGCCAAAACTCAGTTTCCATCGTCTGGGTGGTCGCTATGGTCGTCTGGGGAACGGAAACGCTCGACCGAGCACGGCAGATCGAGAAGGCGCCGTAACTCCAACAAAACCCGCCATAAGGCAACGGCCTGGGAGTTTTATGCACTCCTCTGCTTTCTCTCTCAAACGGCCTCGCACCGCGACGCCAATCGGACGATGACGGGTGTCACCCTGGCGAATACCCTGCACCAAGTCTTTCCCGAGATCTATTCCATTCCTCATTTCGATACCTAGAACGGTTTCTCGAAACCATTGCGGAAGACACGGCGAACATCCTGCTAAACCGCATCCAGGTGTTGTTAAGCCAGCTCCAGGTGCAGCAGTTCTTGGTCCAGCACGCCTGGGTCGTCGCCATTGTTGGCACCCAAAAATTGGTGCGGAATCAACTGTGGGATCCCCATCGTGCATCCGTACTGAACACGAACATTTCCTATTGCTGATATCTTTTTTGTCGATTATACTACCGTTACAATTTATTTTTATCAGACCCAATTGTCAGAATTGTCATTCTTTTTGAGCGTGGTCAAGGGGGCCATTGCGAGACATGAAACAGGCATGGGGTCGAATTTTAGCGATAAAAAGGCTGGGGACGACATGTGTCCTTTTTACGATCGCGATGTTGGCGGGTCTTTTAGCCTTCGGGTTGCACCAAAACGTGTCACCCGTTGCTTCTGTAGCGGAACACCCTCACCACTCACTTACCATCGTGGGCCCACACTTGGCGGTCAGCAACCGAACCACTTGGTTTGACTTGACGGCAGCCGAACGCGACCGTATGTTGAGAAAACTCGCGATGATCGACGCCCATTTTAATCCCAGGATTGTTCAACAGCGTCATTCCTCCCTACTAACCGTGAACGTGACGCACTCCTTGCTGAGCGCCAGCCCTCTCGTATCCCACGTTCAGCGAGTAGGCACTGATCCCCAAGTGGTAACCACTTACGGTGCCTTTGCCAATCCTTTCAACATTGCGGGCCCCTTGTCGACCCACGTTGACATCCCGTGTGTTTCCTCGTATGGAGTGACTGCCTGCTCGGGGGTTGCCTCGGCAGGACTAGGAGGAATTAACCCCGCCGAGGGTTCGTTGTCGCTGGGAACGGCGGCTTTCGGCGTAGCTACGGCGGAAGCCGACGACTGGCTTGGTGCACTGTATTCTAGCCATGCTCCGCCTGGAGTCTCTTCTCAAGTGTCGGTGACGGCTACCATTTCACTGGAAGACATGGCTGGCGGGCTGAGCGGGATAGGGGTCAGTTGTGCCCCGACCTATCTCAACTCCTCGGTCGGGTTGGCCACCAGCCCGACGCAGCAGAGCCAAACCGTCACGTCGTGCCTCAATAGTCTGGGAGTGTCGATCCCGGTGGTGGATGCCACGGAAGCGGATCCTTTGGCTGCTCGCGCCTTTACCACCTTGATGGATCAAGTGGGAAATGCCACCTCGGTCCAAGGTATCGTATCCCAATGGCCCAGCCACAATACGGAGACAATCACCTGGTCGGGCACGTTGGATGGGGGCAACAATCTTTTGATTGAAGTCGATCCGCAAGTTTACGCCGCCGATTCGGGAGCGGGCACGGAGGTGCATGCGCTGAATGCCCTGGTTTCGGTCCAAGTCACCGAATCTTACCAATCTCCCTCGCCGGTCAGCGCCGAGCCGTGTGATGTCGGCCAGGCTTGCCGATCCGATACCTCCTTTCCCTGGAGCGGATACACGACGATTGACGGCATCCACGTCACCCAAGGCCAGCTCCCGCCCGGACTATCCTTGAGTCTGAACCCGGCCGGCACCGGATTTTTGTTGGTCGGGACCCCATCGACCGTTGGCACTTATCATTTCATATTGCAAGCCATTGACAGCCAAAATCAACGCTTTGATGCCACGGTGACGGCGTCGGTGAATCCCGCCCCCGCTTATTTGGCGAATCCGAGTTCGGAATCCTATGCGGAGGTGGGAGTTCCCTATACCCAGGCGGTGACGGCCATCGATGGCACGCCGCCGTACACGCGGTGGGCCGTCACTCAAGGGCGGCTCCCACCTGGCATGCGATTGCAAACAGGGCCCGGCGGCATGGTGTGGGTGCTGGGCACTCCAACACAGGCAGGCACGTACCTGTATGCGTTACAGGTAACCGACAGCGTCGGGGATCAAGGATACCAGGATGATCAGCAGATAATCGTGAAGTCCCGCCCAATCCTCACCGGTACCAGTGCCGGATCGATTGCTGGCAATACCACGACCTTGCCGCCTGCTGAGGAAGGGCAATATTATCATCCGGTGACATTTGACGTGTCCGGTGGCGTCGCTCCCTACCAATGGCATTGGGGAGCCTGCTCCGGAACATTGCCACCGGGCCTCACGTTATCCCCCAACGGCGTGCTCGAAGGAACGCCGACCCAACCCGGAACCTACTGTTTCGCGGCTTGGGCAACGGACGGGAACGGGGTGACGGCGACCGCACCGGGATTAATCAGCGCACCCGACTATACGCTGGTGGTTCATCGCCCGCTGACGTGGACCACCCCCAGCCTCCCGCCCGCCGAAATCGGGGCACCTTATCATGCCGCCTTACAGGCTCAGCACGGGATTAAGCCCTATTCGTGGGGTTTGGAAAGTGCCAGCCTTCCGCCGGGCCTACACCTTAACTCCGTGACGGGCATAATCAGCGGTGTGCCGACTGGTCCCGCGGGATGTGCCA
>JAKADJ010000013.1 GCA_021820645.1 Bacillota bacterium | reverse complement strand
GTCGGCGGTAATCAGCCCGGCGTTTCGAATGCGATCCGGATGTTTGCGAAAAATTCCCCACAGCAACAGAACTCCAGCGATAAGCCATCCGATTAAGAGATAGGGTGGAATATTGTCTGGAAATGGGGGAACCGGGAACAGGGTGAAATAAATCGGCAGGAGATAGAGCAAGGTTGCGATTCCGGGAAACACGCCATGTACCAGCCAGCGGAACTGTCCAATCTTCCGATAGTAACGAGTTAAGGAGAGGTTGGCCATGATATGGACGATAAGGGTGGAGAGCGTCATGAGTTCACCGAGGAACACAAAACCGGCAAAACTCCCCAACCAAAATCCCACGACGGTGACAATGGTCATGCTGATGATGGATTGAAACCGGATAGCCTGATGGGGCGATCGGTACACGGCATGGGTTTCTGCCATGCGATGGGGTACCACAATCTGATCTCGGCCCAAGGCATAGAGCACCCGTACCTGAGCGTTATGGATGGCGGTAATGCAGGCTAATGTCCCGTTAATTACTAATACGGCGATGAGCCAAAACCATAAGGAGCCAAGCGTATGCTGGGCCATGGTCATCAACGGTAACGGTAAGGAGGCATAGCTCCCCATCTTATGAATGCCCCAGCCTACGGTGGACGCATAGCCAATAAACACATAATAAAGACCGACCACGAGGACCGCGATGAATACGGCCCGTGCTATTGTGGTTTTCGCATTCTTAGCCTCTTCCCCGAGAGGAGCGGCGGCACCGTAACCAGCAAACGAAAAGAGGCCGAAGACCATGGCCAGGCCAATGCCGGACCACCCCGTCGGTGAGGCCCCTGGAGAAAATGGGATGAGCGAATTGTGCGGTCCGGCCTTAGCAATCAGGACCAAGCCTAATATGACGAACACCACAAACTCGATGAGACCGAGAGTCATGGAGTACTGGAGTGATGGCCGGATCCCTTTTACGGAGATGTACCAGACAAATAGGGCGGCCACCATGGCAAAAGGCCACCAACTCCAACTCGGGAGATGCATCCTGAATCCCATGTTGAGAATGGACTGCATGAGAAACCCAAAAAACAAGATCATGGCGGGGGCGTTAACGCCCTGGTACAAGAGATAAATCCATCCGGTGAAGACGCCAGTACGTGCTCCCGACCCCTGCGCCACGAAGGTGTAATAACCCCCGGCGCTCGAAATTTTCTTGGAGAACTGAATGAGTGTATTGGCGCCAAATAGCGAAGCAATTAATGCTAATAGGATCCCAAGTGGCATGGCTCCGGCTGCGAAGCTAGCCGCCGCGGTCAGCCCGGACACCGCAGATAATCCGGGTCCCATTTGGGAGACTGATTGGAACAGTACCTGCCAAAACCCGATTTGATTGTTCATAAGGCGTCCATATGACTGTGGCATGGGTTTTCATCATCCTTTCAGAGCCATATAATCCCCGGCTTGAGAAAGAAACATTCGTCGAAGTGACCACATTGTCCTTTCTGCAGGGCGTTATTTTTCGGGAGCGAGGAGGCGGTAACCCACCCCCGGTTCGGTGATGATAAGACGTGGGCGCGTCGGATCGTCTTCGATTTTTTTTCGTAGATGTCCCACGTAGATGCGTAAATAGTGACTTTCCGATTCATAACTCTGCTCCCCCCAGACTTGGCGGAGTAATTGTCGATGGGTCATCACGCGTCCGGCGCTGAGCGCCAAGACCCGCAAAAGGTCGTATTCGATCGGGGTCAGTTTGACGGTTTCTCCCTGCCGCTCCACAACACGATGAATGAGGTCGATTTTGAGATGGCCTAGTGTCAGCACGGGCTCTTCGGGGGATTGGGCGACATGACGCAAGGCCACGCGCACGCGTGCCATCAATTCGCCCATGCTAAAGGGCTTGGTTATATAGTCATCGGCACCGTGGTCTAATGCAAACACTTTGTCAGTTTCATCATCATGGACCGTAAGAATGACGACTGGGACGTTAGACCAGCTTCGAATCTGGCTTAACACGCTGGTGCCCTTCATGTCCGGTAGGCTCAAGTCTAATATAATGAGATCGGGTCGCAGTTGCTCGGCCATCACTAGTCCCTCGTGCCCGTTGGAGGCTTCGTCCGTTGCATACCCATGTGCCTGTAAGGTGACGGTCAGGAGTTTTCGAATTTGGGATTCGTCGTCCACGATAAGAATTCTAGCTCCGATCATGATTCCTGCTCCTTTATGAGTATGTGTTCCAAAGGTAATTCAATGGTCATGACGGTGCCACGAGGACTGCCCCGTCTCGCACTAATTGTGCCTCCATGGGCGAGGATAATCCCTTTACAAATCGCCAGCCCTAATCCGGTTCCGGGAATATGTTGAGCCGTTGGTGACCGGTAAAACTTCTCGAACAGGCGTTCGGCTTCCAGCGGCTGAATGCCGATTCCCTCATCCTGTAGGGACACTGTCATGGTGCTCTCAGAAAATGTGACATCGATGCGAATGGTACTGCCGTCTGGAGAATATTTGATCGCATTGCTCAGGAGATTGGTGAGCACCTGATCGATTAATACATCATCGACCTTAATGGGAGGAAGATCGTCGGGGATATTGACCGCGACGCGACGCCGGGCGAGCGCATCCTGGACTTGACGCAGGGCGACGCCAATCATGTCAGCCATGTCGTTGGATTGTCGATTCAAACGCAGCATGCCACTTTCTAGCCGAACCATACCCAATAAGTTGGTGATTAGTCGATTCATCCGCATGGAACCCTCTCGAATGGTCACTAAGAGCTCCCGTTGATCCAGGAGAGTCAGGACATCCATGCCTTCGAGGAGACCTGTCACGGATCCGATGATGGTGGCTAGGGGAGTTCTTAACTCGTGGGAAATCGAGTCTAACAGCGCCGTGCGAAGTCGTTCAGATTCAGCCATCAAGTGGGACAGTTTCGCTTCTTCCTCATAATGAATGCGAGCAATGGACACCGCAGCTACACCGGCTAGAGCCTCCACGACGCGCAATTGTTCTGGATTAAACACGGTTCCGAGACCATATTCGCCGATACACATAACCCCGTGCACCTTGTCTTCCGTTTTGAGGGGAATATAAAGCAGCTCTGTATTTTTGTTTTCACCAAAGCCGGCTTGCTCCCCGTGATGATAGACCCAATCCAACACATTGGCATTGACCCGGTAGCCAGGATCGATCACCGGGGTTCTCGCGGCAATCCGCAATTGGTCATGGGCATCGGGCAACGCAATCATGACCGGGACTGGGGTTGCGAAGGTACGGGATACATGTTGGGCAACTTCATCCAATAATGTCTCGAGATCCCGTACGGCGGCCATTTGCCGGCTCAATTCATAGAGGGATGAGGTGAGAGATTCACGGCGTAAGGCATCGTGAGTCTGCCGGCGTAAGGTTCCGGCCAGACTGGCGGTCAATGCGGCCACGGCCAAGAACACCGCAAAAGATATGAGATAGCGAAAATCCGCGACGGTGTAGCTAAGAACTGGGGGAACAAAAAAATAATCAAAGGCCAACACACCGAGTCCTGCAGCATAGATGGCCGGCCAAATGCCCCACCGCAGGGCAATGGTTAAAACGGGAAGCAGATACAAAAGGGCAATATTGACGATTAAGAAAATGTGACGCAGTTCCCACATAATGATAGTGAGGAGTCCGACCAAGAGAGTCGCAGCGACAAAGGCGCGCACCTCGAGACTTGAGCCGGGGCCGGTCGGTGTGGTAACGGCCACCCAAGGCATTAAGTGAGATTGCACCACGCGCCATTTCGGGGTGTAAGTGCGAGACTTGTTACGGCTTCTCCGCTTGAATTCGAGGGGTCTATATTTTATCGATCCGATTTGGGGCCCTCCCTTGGGCGACTAGATATAGGGGTCTTGCCAAGCAGTGTACCATGTCTTTGGGGCGAATATCGAACCAAAGCGGGCCTCTTGGTTGCCAGAGGCCCGCTTTGCCGGTTGCAATCGATTGTTAAGGATGTAAGAGCTTAAACACCGCCAGATTGAGGTCGACCACGTTCACATGAGACCGGCCGAAGATGCCGAGTTGCGGGCCGATAATGTGCTGATTCACCAGGTGAGTTAAGGTGTTGCGGCTAATCCCGGTCGCCTTGGCGATGCGAGGGATTTGGATCAAAGCGGATTGCACCGTAATGTCTGGATCCAAACCAGATCCTGAGCTTTCCACCATGCTGGCGGGAATCTGATTTACGGTCAAGCCAGGAGTGGTTTTGAGTAGCAACGCAACCCGTGCTTTAATGTGCTGGATCAAGAGCTTGTTGGTCGGACCCAAGTTGCTGGGGGTCGAAGCCATCGGGTTATAAGGGGGAGTCGTGGCCGACGGGCGACCCCAAAAATATTGTGCCTGGTCAAAGTACTGACCGACGTGGGCCGACGCCACCACCTTACCGTTGAGCTTAATCTGGCTGCCGTTGGCCTGATACGGGAAGAGGATTTGACTAATTCCCGTCATAGCTAAGGGATAGGCGAGCCCGACTAGTATCCAAAGACCCACACTCACTCCGATCACTGCGCGTAAAACCTTCATATCGTTCTCCTCCTTCCCTTACGCCAAACCAAACAGGCCGAGTATCCGGTCGATACCCCAAATTCCAATGAACGGGATGATGACACCTAAGACACCCCAATTGAAGATGTTGCGTCCGAGCATCTTGTCCGCGCTCTCCGCGCGGTACTTCACCCCGCGAATCGCGAACGGGATCAACGCCGGAATAATCAACGCGTTGAAGATTAGAGCCGACAAGATGGCCCCGTGGGGCGTCTTTAACTGCATGATGTTCAACGCACCCAAGACATGTAATGCGGGTACCGCGGCAAACATGGCAGGGATAATGGCGAAGTATTTCGCCACGTCGTTGGCGATGGAAAATGTGGTGAGCGAGCCCCGAGTAATTAAGAGCTGCTTACCGACCATCACCACTTCAAGAAGTTTGGTGGGATTAGACTCGAGGTCAATCATGTTCCCGGCCTCTTTGGCGGCCATGGTTCCGCTATTCATGGCAAGACCCACGTCGGCTTGAGCGAGCGCGGGGGCGTCGTTAGTACCGTCACCGGTCATCGCCACCAATTTGCCCTCGGCCTGCTCTTTTTTGATGAGCTCGATTTTGTCTTCGGGTTTGGCCTCGGCAATAAAGTCATCGACACCTGCCTCTGCCGCGATGACACTGGCCGTGATACGATTGTCTCCGGTCGCCATTACGGTCCGGATCCCCATGGCGCGAAATTCGGCAAAGCGTTCTTTCAAGCCGGTTTTCACGATGTCTTTCAAGCGGATGATACCGAGTGCCTTGCCGTCGATTTCCACGCCCAAGGGTGTTCCTCCATCGCGCGCCACCATATCCGCTTGTTCCTGCAATTCTTTAGGAGTGTTTTCGGTAATAGCAGAAATCGCACTGACGGCACCTTTGCGGACCTTTCTGCCATCTTGTAAGTCAATGCCGCTCATCCGCGTGGTGGCCGAAAATGGTATCGGCTCTCCCTCGTATTCAGGAAGCTCCGGCATTTTCAACACCTTTTGGGCTAATTCCACCACGGAGCGCCCTTCGGGGGTGGTATCGGCTAAAGAAGAGATGAGGGCGGCTTCGGCTAACGTCTCTAAGCTGACCCCAGGTACCGGAAGAAATTCTGTTGCCATCCGATTGCCGATGGTAATGGTTCCTGTTTTATCGAGGATGATGGTATCGATGTCTCCGGCCGCTTCCACCGACCGACCGCTTTTGGCGACCACGTTGTGCAAAGAGACGCGGTTCATTCCGGCGATCCCAATGGCCGATAAGAGGGCGCCGATGGTGGTCGGAATGAGACACACCAACAGGGCCACCATGGTGGTGGTGTTGGTGGCGTGCGGGCCAAAGTAGCTGGCAATGGGCACCAGGGTAACAACCACCAGGACGAAGATCAGCGTTAACACCCCAAGTAAAGCCGAAAGGGAGATTTCGTTGGGGGTCTTTTGACGCGACGCTCCTTCCACCAAGGCAATCATGCGGTCCAGGAAGGTTTCCCCAGGATTCACCGTAATCTCTACGACCAATCGGTCGGAGAGAAGAACTGTGCCCCCGGTGACCGCATCCTCTTTGGATTTCACGACAGGGGCCGATTCACCGGTGATGGCCGATTCGTCGACCGAGCCCACGCCCTCAATGACCATGCCATCGCCCGGTAGGGTATCGCCGGCTTCTACCACAATATGCGCGCCCTTCACGAGTTCCGAGGATTCCACCATGATGGTGGAGCCGTCCTTTTGTAGTAGGCGTGCGCGTGTCGATGATTTCGTGCGGCGCAAGAAATCTGCTTGCGCTCGACCACGGGCTTCGGCATACGCTTCGGCGAACGTGGCAAACAACAGCGTTACAAATAAGATCACGGTGACGAGCCAGTCGTAGTTCTGTGCGGAAGCGGTCTTGGCCACAATGGCGAGCCAAGCGACCACCACCGTACCGACTTCGACCACAAACATCACTGGATTGTGCAACATTTCTCGCGGATTGAGCTTGGAAAACGTTGCCTTGAGAATCTCCCCGCTATAGTTGTGTTGTGCCGGTATTTCTCCTACAGCCATTCCTAGAGGCTCCTTTGAACAAATTTTTTAGTATCCAGTGCCCCGGCCACTAAAAGAGATGATGCGCCATCATTAGGTACTGCTCAGCGATTGGGCCGAGTGCCATGATGGGGAAGAACGTTAAGGCGTTTAAGATCACAATGGATCCCAAGAGTACGCCGCCAAACAGCACGGTGTCGGTATGCATTGTACCGGCTGACTCCGGAACCGCTTTTTTCTGCAACAACGACTGTCCGATAAACAGCATGGCAATAATCGAACCGTAACGGCCAATCACCATCACAATCCCGATCGCTATTTCGTAGAATGGCAATGCGGCACCGAGTCCACCAAATGCGGACCCGTTATTTGCAGCGCCCGAGGTAAAGCCGTAGATAATCTCCGAGAGCCCATGCGGTCCGGGGTTAAAGACCCCGGCCATACCAGCCGGCGTGGCCACCGCCAGTGCCGTCCCAGCAAGAATCAGGAGAGGATGGATCAGGAATGCTACTGAAGCCAAAGAGACCTCTTTTGCTTCAATCTTCTTGCCCAGAAATTCGGGTGTGCGTCCGACCATGAGACCAATCAAGAACACGGTAATGATGACAAACATGAGCATGTTGAGCAGCCCAACGCCCTTACCGCCAAACACCATGTTCAGGAACATCGCCAGATAAAATGCGATGGAAGAGATAGGTAAGAAGCTATCGTGGGCACTGGCTACGGAGCCCGTAGTAAAGGCCATGGTCGAGGTCTCGAAGATGGAAGTCCCACCCACCCCAAACCGTGTTTCTTTCCCTACCATGTTGGCATGGGTGTGAAGCCCAATGGCATTAATGATGGGGTTTCCGGCAGCTTCCGGGAAATACAGCAAGGCCAGCATTACGAGGTATAAGACGCCGGCGACCCCGATTAAAGTCCAGCCAAGGCGGCGACGTCCAGTAATCACCCCAAAGGCATAGAAGAATGCTACGGGCAAAAGACCCATCGCAATGGAGAGCACCACGTTGGTGATCGCTGTTGGACTTTCCAAGGGGTTGGCACTGTTCGCGTTGGTATAGCCACCGCCATTTTGTCCGAGATGTTCGATGGCTTCCCATGAGGCGATGGGGCCTCGTGGTACCACTTGGGTTTGACCCACAATGCTGTGGACGTGTAGATACGGGCTTAAGGCTTCCGGGATTCCTTGGGCCACTAAGATTAACGTCACGATAATCGACAACGGTAATAAAAGGCGCGTGGTCATTAGCGTCAGGTCCACAAAGAAGTTACCCAATTTACGGCCGGATAACGTTCGCAAAAAGGCAATCCCGGCGGCACCTCCGGTAGCCGGGGTCACAAATTGCAAATACGACAACACCGCAAACTGGGAGAAGTAAGACATCGTGTTTTCCCCCGAGTAGGCTTGCCAGTTGGTGTTGGTAGTAAAACTGGTCGCGGTGTTAAATGCTAACTGGGGATTTACCGCCCCAAAATGCTGCGGATTAAAGGGCAGTTGTCCCTGTAAGCGCAAGAGAATATAAGCCCCTACCGCCCATGCGAAGTTCGTTAAAATCAACGCAAGGCTGTATTCTTTGGCAGACATGTCGCTTTCGCGGTCCACACCGATCACGCGAAAGATAAAGTTTTCGATAGGCTTTAGGGGTCTATCTAAAATGGTGGGCTGAAACGTAAACACCCGAACGATATAGGTCCCCAATGGTTTGAGCGTCACAAGAAATACGGCAATGACGACAGCCCACGTCAAGATTGTCTGGATAGACAACGAACACCCTCCCTCGACCAAAGTTCAACGCACATTAGAATTTTTCTGGGCGCACAATGACATACATCAGGTATGCCATGATGAGCACCGAGAGAATCAAAAGAATCCAATTACCCATCGTGAACCCTCCTTCTTAAATGCGGCTAAATAACCGAATCAAGTACACTAAGCCGAGAAATAATATGACAGTGAGGCCAATCATTTCCACGTCGAGCATAATGACCTCCCTCCTCTACCAATATAAGGTTCTACAGGTTCCTCGGTATTATACTGCCCGGATTCCGGTCCCTTAAAGTAAAAAACTCGTAAAAATGGCGCATCCATGTGGGTTGGACACGTGATGTATGAGGCATTATTAATGAAGTGATACGATAACCCGAGATGCATCGATGACCCGCTTTATGCTACCCTGGAGAGAGCAATATGTTACTGTGCGGTAGGGAATTCTGGATTCGGATTCGGATTCGTGGGGAAAAATTTAGTTCAGAGGAGCCCGATTATAGTGGCACATACCTTTAAAAGGCGTTCGCCTGAAGAAATCCTGGAGGACATTCGCCGTGCTAGCCGGGGCAAACACCGGGTCTATCTTGGGGCAGCTCCTGGCGTCGGTAAAACCTTTACGATGCTGTCGGATGCCCATGTGGCCCGCTCGCAAGGATTGGACGTTGTGGTGGGCTCGATTGACACCCATGGTCGCGAAGAAACGGCCCAAGCGATCGGTGATCTGGAGATTATTCCTTTACGGCCTAGCACCTATAAAGGAAAAGAAGTGGGCGAGTTGGATGTTGGAGCCATCATGGTGCGATGTCCCGATCTGGTGTTGGTGGATGAGTTGGCGCATAGCAATGCGGAAGATTCCCATCATGCTAAACGCTACGAGGATGTGGAAGAACTCTTATCGTCGGGCATCAATGTCTGGTCCACGATGAATGTCCAGCACTTGGAGTCGCTAAATGATACCGTTCGACAAATCACGGGAATTAGGGTGCGTGAAACCGTTCCCGATTCGTTTGTCAAAGATGCGGACGAGATCCGTCTCATTGACTTGACCCCGGAGGCCCTTATCGAGCGGCTAAAACGGGGGAAGGTCTATCAGGGGCCTAACATTGATCAGGCACTACAAAATTTTTTCCGTAAAGGAAACATTACGGCGCTTAGAGAATTGTCGCTGCGAGCGGTGGCAGACGATACCGATGATCGGCTTGAGGTCTATATGAATCGCCACGCTATTGAAGGCCCATGGCCGACCCATGATCGCATCATGGTCGCGGTGACCCCCTCACCCAATGGTGCCCGCCTTTTGCGTCGCGGTTATCGGGTGGCGCGTCGGCTCAAAGCCGACTTTACCGTCCTGATTGTTTTGCCGCCGGGGCAACAGAACTTACGCGAGCAAGATGCGGCCACGCTGAAGTCTCATGTGGCACTGGCTGAGCAGTTGGGAGCGACTGTGGTCCAACTCCACGAAGCGAACGTGCCGCGAGCGCTCGTCCGCTATGCGCTAGAGCATCATGTTACCGAAATCATTATGGGCGAGTCGCGCCGGTCGCGATGGCACGAAATTTGGCGGGGGTCAGTCATCAATGAGGTGCTAAGACTCAGCAATAATATCGATATTCTTGTGGTCGGCAATGAAAGGACGGCGGCGGACTGATGGGTAAGTCAAAGAAAGGCCCCACTTATGATGGGGCCCTTCTAGGCATTCGGAACTAATGGCTGCAAGCGTTTGCTGCACCGGAGTCATCTTTGGTCCGGAATGAATTTCCACATCCGCAAGCAGATACCGCGTTGGGGTTGTTGATGGAAAAACCGCCCCCCATGAGGGAGTTCACATAGTCGACCTCGATACCGTCAAGGTAAGGGGCGCTATTGGGATCGATCACGACCTGAATGTCGCCGAACCGGAACAAGCTGTCCGTGTCTTGCGGCGCATCTAAAGCCATCCCATAACTAAAACCACTGCATCCACCCTTGCTAATGTAAATGCGAAGGGCGAGATCTTCACGGTCCTTCGAAGCCATGAACTCCTTCACTTTGTCCGCGGCTGAATCGGTAAGCGTAACCAATCTTAGGACCACCTCCTTTGCGCATAATAGCGACACTTATTTTCCCTTATTATACGCTACTATTCCTAATCTTCAAGATGTGTATTCTTTGACGCAAGGGTTTAATCTAACGGATCGGGAGCTTTTTCAATTTTTACATCGTGTTCCAGGGCGGAGAACACCGAAAGCAATGCCGACAGTCCATCCACGAGGTTCTTTCGGTCCTCTGCATTCATACGCTCTGCAAATCGCGTGAATTGCGCTTGACGCCGAGCCAGGACGAGTTCCGCCAACTGCTTACCGTAAGATGAAAGATGGACCCGTACGACCCGCCGGTCTAGGCCATCTCGTCCGCGACGGACGAGATTCATATTAATGAGGCGATCCACCAAGCGCGTCGCGGCGGATTCTGTTAATCCTAGAATGTCCGCTAATTCTCCCATCGGGAGATCATCCCGCCCATACAAAGATACCAGGGCGTTCATTTGAGAAGGGGTCACTTCGAGCCCAATTAATTCGCGAGAGGCTTCGGCATCGAGATATCGCATGATGCGCGGGAAGAGTTTTTGGATTTCATCGACGAACGGCTGGATGGTATCGTTGGCCATGCGGAGCCTCCCCAAAACATTTATGTTCATCATACCAAATGGGTGGGGATCTCGTATCCATTCACGGCCCGTTGACGTCATCTCCTCCCCTATAACTCTGGCAAAAAGCTTTCCGTTGACAAATATTGCGAATCGGGATTACGATATTTGGTGTCTATGGAGGGGAGGTCGACCATGGTCCGAGAACGAGACGTAATGCATCGGGATGGGTCCCGTCTTGTCGTTGTACGCGCGCGGCGCCTGCCGTCGTGCGCTTTTTTTATGGGCGGGTTCACTGATCTATTTATAAAACTTTGGTCATGGAGGAATCAACCATGTATGTAAAGAAAGTGGCGGTTGTTGGTGCCGGGACCATGGGTGCGGACATCTGTTACACGATTGCAACGCGTGGCATTCCGGTTGTGCTGCGTGATGTGGACGATGCGCAGTTGGCTCGTGCTCAACAACATATCCAAGAGCTGTTTGATGGGCGAGTCGGGTCGAATAAGATGACGGCCATGGATGCCGCGGATCGGATGGGGTTCATTACATTCAGTAGCCGACTGGAAGATCTCACCGGCGTCTCCCTGGCGATTGAAGCGGTGACAGAGCAAATGAGAGTCAAGGAAGCTGTGTTTCGCGAATTGGACCGCACCTTGGCACCGTTGGCCATAATTGTGTCGAACACCTCAGCCTTAAGCATTTCGCACTTGGCGGCGGTCACAGGACGGCCGGATCGAGTAGCCGGAATGCATTTTTTCTATCCGGCTCACATGATGAAGTTGGTGGAGGTGATCGCGGGAGATCACAGTAGCGACGAAACCATCACGACGGTCATGCGGCTTGCGGAAGAAATTCGGAAGATTCCTGTGCGTGTGAAGGAATGTCCCGGTTTTGTGGTAAACCGCGTACTCATGGCCTCGATGGCCGAAGTTCTCCGATTTAAAGAGGAACGAGGTCTCGCTGCGGCCGAGATTGATCAGACGATTACAGAGGCTAAGGTGGCCCCAATGGGTCCTTTCTTTCTCGCGGATGCCTTAGGACTGGACGTGGCCTACGAGGTGGCGCAACACCTAACCCAGGAGCTAGGGGAACGATTTCGACCGAGCCAAGAATTGAAGACATTGATTGCCGAGGGCCATTTGGGGATGAAGACGGGTCGAGGCTTCTATTCCTATTGAAGATTCGAAAAAAGAGGGGGGTCGTGATGGCAACCGAGACAGCATGGAAAGTAGAGTTACTCAGTCGGTTTCAATTGGCAACGTTTTTGGAAGCGGTGCGATTGCTCGACGAAGGCATCGCCACGGCAGTGGATATTGATATTGCAATGCGGGCGGGAGCGGGCCTAGCCATAGGGCCGTTCCAATGGGCTGACAAAACCGGTCTCGATGTGATTGTGCATCAACTGGAGAAAATGGAAATCGCCTACGGCGAACGGTTTAAACCCCCTGCGTCATTAATGCAAAAAGTGGCCCGAGGACAACTCGGGATTAGCACCGGCCAAGGATACTTGGCGCACCATGGGAGTAGAACGCTTTAGGATGTCCTAGGACTACGCAGTTCATTCGGCGGTGAGGGAGATGGCGGGAGTGGCAATTATTGAGGTAGAGCAACGGGGGGCAGTGCAGATCTGGACGCTTAACCATCCTCCGGTCAATGCGATTAGTTTAGAACTGTTGGAAGAGCTTACTCGGTTGCTCGACTCCGGGGCTTCGGATGATGACACCCGAGCCATTGTGCTTACAGGATCTGGGGTTGCCTTTGCGGCAGGGGCAGATGTTAGCGGGTTTATGAAATTGGGGGACCAATTACCCCGATTTTTGCAGTTAGGTGCCGAGGTGTTTCAGCGCGTGGAGACTTTCGCAAAACCGGTGGTGGCCGCCATTAATGGGCTCGCCTTGGGAGGCGGAAACGAGCTCGCGATGGCGGCGGATATCCGGATTGCCTCCCCCGCTGCGCGATTTGGGCAGCCTGAAGTCAATCTAGGGATTATCCCCGGGTGGGGTGGGACGGTGCGCATGGCGCGTCTGGTGGGACGTTCCCATGCCGCACAACTGATTCTCACAGGAGATCCCATCGATGCGGACGAGGCCTATCGGATTGGATTGGTCACCCGCGTGGTAGCACCTGAGTTGCTCCTCGCATCTGCGCTCAACCTAGCGGAGCGATTGGCCAGTTTGCCTCCCTTAGCATTGGCGAGTATTAAGGGACTCTTGGCGGCTCCAAATTTGGAAGGGGCTCAAGAACGGGAGACTCAGGAGATCTTGCGACTCATGACCACCCAAGATGCGATGGAGGGGGTCTTAGCTTTCATGCAAAAACGCCGTCCGCGTTTTGGAGGTCAATAGATATGGAATCTGCCTCAATGGAGCGTCCTTGGTATCGATCGTATGGGACTATTCCGCATCAGTTAGCGGAGAAGCCTGCCCCCCTTTATTCGGTTTTGGAAGGTCATGATCCGGCCACGGTGGCGTTGATCTTGAATGACGTATCCCTCACGTATGGGACGCTTTGGGAACAGACGGCCCGTGTCGCCGCGGCCTTGGCAGATCACGGAGTCGGGGTGGGGGATCGGGTAGCGTTGCTGTTACCCAATAGCTTTGGGTTTGTTCAAATGTATTTTGGTGCGTTGCGGCGAGGAGCCGTTGTGGTGGCCTTGAATCCTTTGTATACCACCAGCGAACTCGTCGGCCTCTTGCTGGACGCACAGCCGAAACTACTCGTGGTGCCGGTAGAAGCCTTGGAAAAACTGCCGCCCGGGCTACCCTTTGGAGTCATCTTTGCCGATATCTGGGGAAACCCCGAGCGCGAACGCGAAGCCGCCGAAGCCTATTCGGGGGCTATGTGTCTTTCGGATTGGCTGGCCCATGGTCCAACCCAATGGGAGGACCAGGCGGTCAACCCCGAGCACGATCTCGCGGTATTGCAATATACCGGGGGAACCACAGGAACCCCCAAAGGGGCCATGTTGACACACTGGAATCTCTTATCCAATGCATTTCAGGCACGCTGGTGGATGCGTCCGATTTTAGAAACCGATCAACAGCATGGGGTGTTAATTGGCCTCCCGATGTTCCATGTCTATGGGATGACGGTCGGGATGAACTTGGGCCTTTCGATTGGGGCGCGGCTTATCCTCTTGCCCCGTTTCACTCCTGAATCAGCCGTGGAAGCTGTCAAACATCATAGCCCAACCTTGTTTCCGGGCGCTCCAACGATGTATGTCGCCCTCGAAGCGCATGCTCGTCATAGCCAGGTGGATCTCTCGTCGATTCGAGGGTGTCTTAGTGGATCGGCCCCGTTGCCGGTTTCCGTCCAAGAGTCCTTTGAACGGGCGACTGGGGGGAAACTGGTGGAGGGTTATGGTTTGTCGGAGGCCTCGCCGGTGACCCATTGCCAGCCGCTATGGGGTGTGACACGGAAATCGGGGATTGGGCTTCCTTTCCCAGACACCGATGCGCGGATTGTGGATGACCAAGGCCATGAGGTTCCGATTGGGGAGCGTGGGGAACTCCTTGTGAAGGGCCCCCAGGTGATGCAAGGATACTGGAATCGCCCTGAAGAGACCAAGTATACCCTGCGGGATGGGTGGCTTTGGACCGGCGATGTGGCCGTTATGGACGCGGATGGATATTTTCAGATTGTGGACCGTAAAAAGGACCTTATCATCTGTTCGGGGTTTAATGTCTATCCACGTGAAGTGGAAGATGTTCTCTATGGGTTCCCTGGTGTACTGGAAGCTTCGGTCGTCGGTATACCCGACCCGTATCGGGGGGAGACCATTAAAGCATATGTGGTGGCCCGCCCCCAAGCCTTACTTGATCTTGACGAACTTACCGCGTATTGTCGGCAGCATTTGGCTGGATATAAAGTTCCGCGCTTTTATGAAGTGGTGGATAGCCTACCCAAGTCGGCGGTCGGTAAGATCCTTCGGAGAGTTTTACGGGATAGGGATCCCGATTCAAACCCAACATCACCAGGAACCCCGTAAACGAGACAATGAGCAACATCATGCCCCATCCGAAGGGGAGCACTCCGGTGTGGGTCAGAGCGAGCACTAGCTCGCCGAATGAGGCGACCCAGGGGAGAGCACGTCGCGTGGAGCGTACCGACAAGGTTACCAGAATAACTCCTAAGAAGGCGTAGCCTGCCCACCAAAGCGTTCCTTCGGAAAACGTGAGCAGGCTAAAGACCAACGCCAGGAGAATCAGACGGCCGAGGCTGGTGGGATTGACCCGACGGCTCTGGGCCTTTTTCATTGTGGATTTTTTCTTGACCCGAATTTGCATAGATGTCATCGATTGCGCACCTCCAATGTAATCGGCCAATGACCCTTTATGGGGATTTGGCCGCGTAGCGCTTTCACTAAGGCTCGCTGTGCTTCAACACTGGGATCGAATGCTGTAAGCCCCACACTACCGACTGGGATTCGCTTTAAGTCATAGGGTGAACTTAATGCGATGGCAACAATAGGGCCGGCCGTCCATTGACGGTCCAGCAGGAGTAATTGCTCGGGATGCTTTAGGGCATTGTCCAATGCCACCACCAAAGGCATGCCGTGGGATGCGTGATGCACGGCGTCGATTTCTTGGGGAGATGGTTTCAGCGGGAGCGCGAAGTGTTGATGAAGTTGATCGTGCAGAATCTCGGCCATTGGATGGGCCGAGGCTGCCCCGTGATCATCAGCCGGGCTCCTTCGAACGCTTTGGAACGTAACCAGTGTCAGGGGGCTCATGAGCGGTAAACGATCTAACGCACCGACGCCCGCCACCGCCGCTTCCCAGATCTCTTCGGCAAGCTTATGGGCTTCTTTGGAGTTTACCGCATGGCCGCCATGATGGATCAGGGCTTTCGTTTCACGAACGGTGCGCAAGGCTTCTTTAAGTCGGTTCGAGGCGATTTCGCCGTGAACCACGCCCCGTGATAGCCGCTCATAGCTTTGGTCTTGCAGTGAGGCGGTGTGAGAAATCAGGACCTGATCGGCACCGGCGGCAATGGCACGGAAGGTGCCCTCCGGGGTCCCGACGCCATCATGGATGGCGGCCATTTCCATACAGTCGGTTACGATGAGTCCAGAAAAGCCGAGTTCCTGCCTGATGAGGTTACTTAAGATGGCGGATGAAATGGTGGCCGGCTGATGCGGGATGGGATCGAATGCCGGAAACACTACATGAGCAGTCATGATGGCTCGAATTCCGGCGGCGATAGCGGCGCGAAACGGCAGGAGCTCAACCGCCTCCAATCGGATTCGATCGTGCGGGACCAGGGGTAACGATGCGTGTGAATCCTGATCGGTATCGCCATGTCCCGGAAAATGTTTACCAGTGGCAATCATGCCGGCGTTTTGCATCCCGCGAATATACAGTTGACCCCATCTGGCTACGGATTCCGGGTCTTCTCCGAAGGACCGAATTCCGATTACGGGGTTCAATGGGTTATTGTTCACATCTAAATCTGGTGCATAATTTTGGTTGATACCAAGACTCATCATTTCTACTGCGGATAAATAGAGGAGGCGCTCAGCGGTGTCCGCTAGGCCGCTTGCGGCCATGGCCATGGCGCTCGGCAATGGAACAAATGGACCCCGGAGTCTTCTGACACTTCCTCCTTCTTGGTCAATCGCAATAAATAAGGGGGGGTGCCCACCGAGCGCGGCGGCCTCCTGCAATTCACTAGTCAGGGTGCGTAGTTGCAAGATATCACGGACATTTCGACCGAAAAGGATAACTCCCCCGACTCGACCCTGGCGTATTGCCCCGAGAAGAGACGGAGGAGCTTCGAATCCATCAAAGCCTACCGATAACAGTTGTCCGATATCCCTAGGTGTCACGGAATTTCCTCCATCAATCAGTTCCCTTAAGGATGCCCGCAAGCCAATAGGCTATCCTTGTTGGTCCGGCTAAACGGTCTTGAATGATATTTTTGCTCGTGCGTGGTGTAGATCGTTCGAAAGTCCTCATGACCGTGGCACAAACGGCTTGACTACTCTCGCTCTTGGAGATTCAACAGTTTCAGTCTAAAAGTCTCCCAGGGGAGAGTCAAGGGAATAGCTGGCATTTAGGATATTCGCAGTCGGTGCGGCACCGAGACGAAAAAATTTGGTTGGTTGATGCATGGATATCGAGGACATAGGGAAAAAGTTTTACGAAGTGCCCTGGAAGATGAGGTTTTGGAACCAGAGATGATATAATACTCGGGAACTGGGACTACGAAGCCTGACACACATTCTTCCAGAAGAAACCACAAAGATTTATTTAAGCAGGGCGATGGAGGTTGATCCATGCAGACGACGGATGCTGCCTATCAAGTGTTGAAAAAACATGGCGACGCAATGGACGTGCACGACCTACTGGACGAGGCACTCGCGTTATTAGGGCTAGACCGCGAGGCCAGCACAGCTGCCAGAATATACACGGACATCAATTTGGACGTGCGCTTTCAGTATCGAGGTAACTCACAATGGGGCCTAAAGGAATGGTTGCCCAAAACGCCCGGGCGATCGGGAGCAGGACCCTCGCGAGACCGGGACGACGATGAGGGAGAAGAACTTGAGGAGGACGAGGGGTAAATCCCTACGGACTCCTCATCTTTATGATCCGCCGTACCAAGCGTACGAAGTAAGAAAGAATCCAGCAGGGGGCTAAAGTGTCGTGGCGAAATTTGTTTTCATCACCGGAGGAGTGGTCTCATCACTAGGGAAAGGGATAACGGCAGCGTCTTTGGGACGCATTCTGAAGAGTCGGGGCATTAAGGTCTCGGCACTGAAGCTCGATCCCTACATCAACGTGGATCCGGGGACAATGAGTCCTTTACAGCACGGTGAGGTGTTTGTCACTCAAGATGGTGCGGAAACAGATCTGGACCTCGGGCATTATGAGCGATTTATGGATGTGAACCTCAGCCAGTCCAATAATGTGACGACAGGTCGAATCTACTGGACGACCATTACCAAAGAACGCCGTGGCGATTTTTTGGGGGGGACGGTTCAGGTGATTCCGCATATCACCAATGAAATCAAAGAGCGCATTCATCGGGTCGCGGAATCTAGTGGGGCCGATGTCATCGTCGTCGAAATTGGGGGAACGGTGGGAGATATCGAAAGCCTTCCCTTTCTCGAAGCGATTCGTCAGTTACGCTCGGATGTCGGACGAGATTCGGTCATGTATATCCATGTTACCCTGGTCCCTTATCTCAGCGTGGCCGGCGAAGCGAAAACCAAACCCACCCAGCATTCTGTCAAAGAACTCCGATCGATTGGCATTCAACCGGATGTGATCGTGTGCCGTACTCAACGACCTCTCACCCGGGAATTACGCGACAAGATTGCTTTAATGTGCGATGTGGACCGGCGTGCTGTGGTGCAGAATGTGGACGCGGATTCCATCTACCGTTTACCCTTAATGCTCGAACACGAGGGCCTCGACGACATCGTCTTGGACCGATTGGGAATGTCGGCACCCGAAGCCGATTTGGCCGAATGGGCCAATATGGTGGGACGCGCTACGAGCTTAACCGGTGCTGTGACAATTGCCCTGGTCGGGAAGTATGTCGCACTCCATGATGCGTATTTGAGCGTGGTGGAGGCATTAACGCACGGAGGGATTGCGAACGGGGTGCACGTCAATGTGCGCTGGATCGATTCAGACGATCTCGAAGGAGGACAGACCTCAAGGTTACTCGAAGGCGTGGACGGGGTGTTGGTCCCGGGAGGGTTTGGCTATCGCGGCGTAGAAGGGAAAATCGAGGCAATCCACTGGGCTCGGATGAGTGACACGCCGTTTTTTGGTATATGCATGGGGATGCAGGCTGCTGTGATCGAATTTGCGAGGAATGAGGCGGGATTGCGTCAAGCCAATTCCACGGAATTTGTCCCAAACACCCCCGATCCGGTGATTGATTTGATGCCAGAACAGCAAGGCGTGCTGGATATGGGGGGAACCATGCGGCTCGGCAGCTACCCCTGCAACTTACTGCCGGGTTCCAGAGCGCAAGCCATCTATAACGATACCCTAATTTTTGAACGCCATCGACACCGTTTCGA
Organism: Bacillota bacterium; assembly: GCA_021820645.1. The sequence continues at coordinate 450 of JAKADJ010000013.1, read as the reverse complement.
ATTTAACAATGCGTATCGGGAGCGGATTCAGGCGTTGGGTCTCGTGCCGTCGGGCGTGAGTCCGGATCAGCGTCTGGTGGAGATTATGGAACTGCGTGGCCATTCTTGGTTCCTGGGGACGCAATTCCATCCGGAATTTCAATCGCGCCCCAACCGACCTCATCCCTTGTTCGCTTCGTTCATCGGTGCAGCACTCCAACATGCACAAGGAGTGGGTCGTAGCTTGGTCATAGAGGAGCAAAAGTAGTACAAATTGCTCCGTGGAGAATGTGACTGGCCTGGCTATTCGCGTAGTCGGTGTACGCCTCAAACTCGGTGGCGTAACCGGCCCGTAATTGTCCGTCGTAGCTTGAGGCTACGGCACCCAACACGGGTGAGGTGACGGTGACGTCTCCCGGCCCGATTTGCACTGACGGGAGACTGCAATGGTTGCGGGCATTAAATCGGCAG
>JAKADJ010000012.1 GCA_021820645.1 Bacillota bacterium | reverse complement strand
GTCCGGTTTGCCAGGGATGGTGCTCGCGATCGTGAGGCCCCATTGGTTATGGACCTTGGTGGATAGTCGAAATAAGCGTGCCGATTTCTTACGCGATGTTGTGGCACGTCTGGGCCTGGAAAATGTGGCGGTGGTATCGGAGCGTGCAGAAGAGTGGCCTCGGATCGATCCGAACGCATTCCAACGATTTGACCTAGTGACCGCGCGGGCCGTGGCGCCGGTCATGACAGCCGTGGAATTAACCTTGCCGCTCGCGCAGTTGGGAGGGCTTGTCATTATCCCGTTGGGCGAGGCAGGATATCATGAGTTGGAGCACAGGAAAGATTTCGTTAGGCGCCTCGGGGGAGTGGTATTGCCGCTAAGCGTGCCTTGGGTGGCTTCCGTAAAAAAGGTGTCTTTGTGTCCCTCTAAGTATCCTCGAACCGGAGCAAAATTAGGACAACCCTAAGCACTCCGCTTAAAAAAACTTCGTAATGGTTCCTTGGGGACATCCGAGGTTGGTATACTGACCATGTCCGGGAGTGAGACCTGGATGGGGATTCGGACGGTCGGCAGCTATTCCAAAAGGTAATGAACTTTGAGTGCGATGGGTGGGACGTCACGGTGATGGCAAGACATACGGACCTGGGTGTGCGTCAAGCGGGGGGTCAAGGAAGTCGATGGGAAAGGTAATTGCGGTAGCGAATCAAAAGGGTGGCGTAGGGAAAACCACGACCGTCATCAACTTATCCGCTTACCTTGCCGATGCTGGGAAACGAGTGTTAGCGGTCGACATCGATCCCCAGGGCAACACAACCACGGGGCTCGGTGTGGACAAGTCTCTGATGGAACAGTCTGTCTATGATGCGTTGTTAGGTGAAGGGGATATCATGGAGGCACTGGTCCCGACGGATGTGGTGGGATTACATTTAATTCCGGCTACTCTTGATCTTGCAGGGGCAGAAGTGGAACTGGCACACGCGGCGCATCGAGAAAGCTTACTGAAGGACCGCTTGATGAGAATTCGTGAACGATACGATTTTGTTTTTATTGATTGTCCACCCTCGCTAGGTCTTTTAACCATCAATGCCTTGACAGCGGCCGATTCCGTACTCATTCCCATTCAATGCGAATTTTTTGCTTTGGAGGGGCTTTCGCAGTTGTTGGCGACCATTGATCTGGTCCAGCAACGCTTAAATCCCGGTCTCAAGTTGCAAGGGGTGGTTTTAACCATGTTTGATGGGCGGACCAATCTTGCTACGCAGGTTGCGGAAGAAGTGCGCAATCATTTTACCAGTAAAGTATATCGCTCGGTAATTCCAAGAACGGTGCGCTTGTCGGAAGCACCGAGCCACGGACTTCCTATTATGCGCTATGACGCGAAATCCCGAGGAGCCGAAGGGTATCGGCTATTGGCGGAGGAGGTGATCCAAAATGGCTAAGCCACGAGGCTTAGGACGCGGACTGGCGTCTTTGATTCCCGAAAACAGCAAAATCACAGAGACCGCGACAACGCTCGATGGCGATATCGAGTTGCGGTTGATCGAACCGAATCCATTTCAACCACGACGCCACTTTGATCCGGAAGAATTGGCGGATCTGAGCCAATCGATCAAGACGATGGGAGTACTTCAGCCTGTGCTGTTGCGCCGGAATGGGGACCGCTATCAGTTGGTGTCGGGCGAGCGGCGGGTTCGTGCTGCGCGAATGGTTGGACTTGAGAGAATCCCCGCCGTCATCCGAGAAGTGAGCGACCACGAGGCGATGGAGATGGCCTTGGTCGAAAACCTGCAACGCGCGGATTTGAACCCCGTTGAGATCGCCAAGGCCTATCAACGGCTGGCGGAGGAACTCGGTTGGACGCAAGAACAAATCGGCGAGCGGGTTGGCAAGAGCCGCCCGCACATCACCAACCATCTGCGGATATTGGGCATGGACGAAGAAATTCAAACCTGGATCGCCACAGGGGACCTTACGGTAGCGCACGCCAAGGCGGTATTGGCCATAGACGAACCGATTCAAAAGATGTTGGCCAGGCGCGCTAAGGATGAAGAGTGGACGGTTAAACGATTAGAGGCCGAGGTTCAGAAAGTTAAGGAAGACGGGCCCCGGGTGGGGTTTTCTAGGAATCCGAGCCAGGATTCGGTCGATGTCCATCTTCGCTCGGCAGAAAACACCTTACGGCGAGCCTTGGGGACGAAGGTGGTGCTGAGGGGAGACGGCGCCAAGGGCCGGATCGAAATTCCTTATCGCAGTGTTGAGGAGTTGGAACACCTGATGGAGTTGTTGCAGCAAGAAGCCGTGGATCGCAACGCGAACCCGGATTTTGTGGTGTAACGCTCCATAGAAAATGTTCCTCGAGGAACATTAAGCAGCGTGTTGATCGGAAGGGGTGTTCCTCACGCAACATGAATCACTTGATCGGCGTTATATTCAATGGGATAGGCATTCTGGCTGGCTCGGTTATCGGTATCTTGTGGGGGCGCCGTTTACAGGCTGGCTTCCGGGAACAAGCGATGCGCCTGATTGGCATTGTGGTGGTTTTGATTGGGTTCAAAATGGCATGGCCACTGCAGGATCCGGTCAACACACTTCTTTCGCTGGTGGTTGGTGGTTGGCTGGGTTCGGTTTGGCGCCTGGACTGGAGGTTGGAACGGTTTGGGCACTGGGCTGAAGCGCGGGTCAACCGGCAAGGGTTTGCTACCGGATTCATCGCAGCGTCTTTGCTTTTCAACGTGGGCGCGATGGCGATCCTAGGCTCGCTTCAAGAAGGGCTAACCGGGCGATACACGATCTTAGCGACCAAAGCGGTGCTAGACGGGACCACCGCGATGCTCCTCACTACCGTCGCGGGGTGGGGGGTCCTAGTGGCGTCTATTCCCACGGTACTTTATGAAGGAAGCTTGGTTTTATTAGCGCGCGATGTAGCTCAGATACTTCGTGGCGTCTTAATGCAAGATGTGACGGTGGTGGGAGGCTTGATGATCGCGGCGATTGGGGTCAATTTCCTATTGGATCGCACGGTCATAAAGATTGGGGATTTGCTGCCGGCGTTGTTGGTGGCGGTCGCTCTGGGTTGGTTAAAAATACAAGGATTGTCCTTTTTGTGATTGGGGGCCGTTATTGATGTCGATGTTGTTGTCTCTTCCGGTGATTTGGGTGGCGTTGGGTTCGGCCGTGGTGGCGTTGGTGGCGTTCGTGTTGGCAATTGTGGCAATGAGTCGGGCTTCGGGGTGGAAACGCCGATATCTAAAAGCGTTTGCCAACACTGATGCAACCGTTGAAGAGGTTGTGGTCGCATCAAAAAATCAGGCGGAACTGGCCGCGCGCACGGTGCAGGAGATGGTGCTTCGTGTCGAACAATTGGAGTCTCGTCAACAGCACAATTTCGACAAACTAGGAATGGTAAGGTTTAATCCGTTCGGCGACACGGGAGCCGATTTGTCGTTTTCGTTGGCGGTCCTGAATGATATGGATGACGGGTGGGTTATGACGAGTCTTTGGGGGCGGGATGAAGTCCGGGTGTACGCCAAGCCGGTTGAGGCGAAAGAGAGTCGATATACATTGAGTCAAGAGGAGAAACAAGCGATAGACATGGCGCATTCGTCGCGCCAACGCTCACGCGGAGAGGCTTCTCGAGACCGCGCCCGCGATAAATGAAGCCATCCGCATAACCATGAACAATCGGGTGTTCTGCAGCACAAAATATTCCATGAAGCCGCTGACGTTGACGGTCCCAGTCAGGTGATAGGCGCCCAGCGGAGGTAGTTGCTTATTGACGCCGGCCCCTGGCTTCAGGGGCCCGGGGCCAATAACGATGGTCCCCACGTCGTTGAGTTTTCCCAGAGAGGCATCGATAGCTAAGATCCGCCGTTGGCTCAAATCCGGATGTTGCTTTAATAAGTTCTGTAAGTTAGCCGCGTGAATGGGTCGTTCCATCGAGCCCCACACCGGGATCGAGGATAATCGGTGGGTCAATTCGCTTCCCACCAGCGGCCCCAGCGCGTCGCCCGTGGATCGGTCGGTACCAATACACAAGATGCCCTCGGGTGGTCCGTCCTGGCGCCATAGCCAACGTAAGGCTTGCACCGCAGTGCGCAAGTCTTCTTGGCCATCGGTGGTAAAACGAGCTTCGCTGCCCTGGCCCTGGGTCCCGGGAGTCGGCACTAAAGAATCACCCAATACTCACGCCTCCGATTGTCTTCTAAGACTATTTTACCCGAGTTGAGTCATAGAAGTACCACAGATCATAAGGAGGGACAAGGCGATGCGGTGGGTGAAGGTGGGGCTAACGTATGTCGGGGCGATTATGGGAGCTGGGTTCGCAAGCGGCCAGGAGATTTATCAGTTTTTTTCGCGTTACGGCCGGTGGGGCACTGTAGGGATACTGCTCGCAGGAATTTTGTTTTTTCTGATTGGATGGCGTGCGCTGGAACAAGGGCGACGCCACTTCGGGAATCCTGCCCTAGGACGAGGGGGTTTGGGCGGGGTGACGGAGGGGCTGACACTGGCTTTTTTGGTGGTCGGCCTTGGGGTGGTGGTGGCCGGTGGAGCCGCTACGATGCATCAGTTGATTGGGGTTTCTTTGTGGTTGGGGAGCGGTCTCACTTTAGCCTTAATTTTGGTGGTGGTATTTCGCGGGGCACAAGCGGTCATGTGGGTGAATACCGTCGTGGTACCTTATCTGATGGTGCTTACTGTAGTGGTGGCATTGGTCTATGTTCCTCGAGGAACATCTTTAGCACCCCGCTCGTCCGCGACTCCACATGGGTGGGCTTTGTCAGCCTTGTTGTATGTGTCGTATAATGTCTTCACGGCAATTTTGGTTCTGTTCACACTGGGGCGTTCGTTGCCTTCGCGCCGATCTTCAGGACTCGCCGCGCTACTTGGAGCAATCTTGTTGACAGGGATGGCGTGGTTAGAACACCGGGTGTTATTAGGCTTGCCGGTCGTGGGTGATTTGCCGTTACTGGATACTGCGAGGCGCATCCATCCGACATTAGGTATCTTGTTTGGGGTGAGTCTGTGGTTGGCCCTCATTACGACCGGGGTCGCGGAGGCGTTTGCATTCGTGCAACGGGTGGGTCGTGGCTGGGGCCTCGGGTTAATTGGGGTTCTCCCTGTGACTTTCTTTGGATTTCAAGGATTAGTGGCGACGTTGTATCCCTTAATGGGTGGTGTGGCCGTGATGATTTGGGCCCCGTTATTGAAGTCGGTTAAACATCGTTAATATTGGCTATAGGTGGCGTGACAGTGGAAGTTTGGGACATTGCAGGACAAAAAATGCTTATGGAAGGGACTCAGGCTTGGCAGTCCGGGCATCGCGACGAGGCTATGGGTCTGTTTCAAGCGGTAGTCGATCAGTATCCGGAACGTCCGGAAGGGTATAACAAAATAGGTGTGATTTACGCCCAAACCGGTGAGCTGGAGGCGGCCGAACGCTACTTTCTCACGGCACTGACCAAGGACCGTGCGCATGCACCATCCTTGACGAATTTGGGAAATATTTATTTGGAACGTGGTGAACTGGACAATGCCATCCAGCATTACACGTTGGCGTTGGCAGCGGATGCTAATTATGCGCCGGCTCATCGTAACCTTTCTGTGGCGTACCGCAAACAAGGTCATCTCAATCGATCGGTGACGCACCTTAAGCGCTCCCAACGCTTAGAAACGCAACGGCAACGGGAGGACTTTCGCACCGAACGGGCCCTGCGTACGGGTCATGCACCTCCTGCACAGAAGGCTCGGGGCAACGGGCGGTTTGCGCTGTCGTCTCGGAACATTTGGTGGATAGTCATTATTGGTGTGGCACTGTACCTTACCGTGAAGGCGGGCCATTTGTGATGCGGCGATGGTACGTGATAGTGGGCGTGGTTATGGCCGTCTTGCTGCCAATCTTGGTAGCGCTCAATGTGTCGCCTTTACTCAATCATTTGCCTCTCCTGGCTGTGTACCCCGTGGCGTTTGGGGTGGTGGCGTTGTCGGGGCAGCTCGGTCTTGTGGTGAAACGACTAGATCAGCGATATCCTGCGGTGTCCCTGGTCCGTGACGTACTCATCGCCGTGGCCGCAGGATTCGGTGCCTATTGGGCGACACGATTGATGATTCTTCGCGGCGGAGGCCCTACTGATCCAGCTCTGCTCGCGGTGGTGTGTACGTACCTTTTGATGGCGTGGCAGGCACCCAGTCGTAGACGTTAAATCTTTGTCCAGACCAGAATCAGGGTTGCGCAATTTAAAAATATGCTTTAAGGGAGACGCCTTCGATGGACTGGATCGACCTCGCCGTCATTGCGTATATCGTTATCGGGGCTTTCAGTGGCTTGCGACGGGGATTGATACTCGTGTTGTTTAGCTTGGCAGGCTATGTTGTAGGAGTGGCTCTGGCGGCTCATTACCAAAAGGCCGCCACAGCGATGTTAATGACGTCGTTACCGGTGGGGAAATGGACAGCGCATTTATTGCCGGCACCCGCGACACATATTCCGGGTGCTCATCTTGAGGCGTTGAACCTGGCTCATGTGATCGTCGGGTTGCTCGTGTTCCTCCTGATTATTGGCGCGACAGAATTTGTTGGTCGTTTAATCGGCGAAGTGATAACTCGTCTAATCGGGTCCTTCAAGGTGACCGGGATGCTCAATAAAGTGGGCGGTGGGTTGGCGGGCCTTGCGGAGCATGGGGTGGTGGTGGGGATTGTGTTGACGATTGTGCTCGCATTGCCCATGATCGCCCATAGCCCAATATCTCGGGAGCTTCATCGCGCGCCACTTGCTATGCTGTTTGTGGGATGGTTTGGTCATATTAGTCGAATGGGTGGCGGTTTTTTCTTATGAAACACATCTTAAGTAACTACTGGATTGCTCACATCGGCCAGACCCTTATCATTTTAGTCGCAGCGGCTCTCGTGGTTCGCTTTTTTCACGCCATGCTGGGGCGGGCGGAACGCCGTGAGAGTCGTCATGGGGAGCCGTCCCGACGCGCTACGGTCTATCGTCTTTTGGCGTCTGTGATTCGCTACGTGATCGATTTCATCGCCATTGTGATGATTCTTTCGGGATTCCATGTCCAAACCACGTCGATCGTCGCCAGTGCGGGCATCTTGGGATTGGCGGTCAGCTTTGGAGCTCAAGGCTTGGTACAGGATGTGGTCACCGGGGTTTTTCTGCTTTATGAAGACCAATTTGCTGTGGGAGAACAAGTGACCTTTCCTAATCTCACCCTGTCGGGAACTGTGCGCGAAGTGGGGATTCGCATTACGCGTCTTACGGGAACCACCGGGGAATTGGTTATTGTGCCGAATCGTTTAATCTTGGAAGTTCAAAACCACTCGCGGGGAACCAGTAGTGTGGCCATTATGGTTCCTGTCTCTCCTGTCGAAAATCCCGACCGTGTTCAAGCGTCGCTGCAACGAGCCGTGGCCGTTGCGGCATCGGAAGGCATTGTGGATGCGACCGTTACGGGAGTCACCGCGTTTGCGACGGCGCAAGTTACCTGGACGGTGTCCGCGCCGGCTACTGTCGACAATCAGTTAGCGACGGACCGCCAGCTTCGTAAGACCATTGCGCAAGCGCTCTACCAAGACGGGATTACGTTGGCCGGGATGGCACAGAAAGGATCCACCCATGGATAGGCCTCAATACCATCTCAATGATATCGTTGAACTCAAAAAGCCCCATCCCTGTGGCAGCAAAACGTGGGTGATTACCCGCACCGGCATCGATTTTGCCCTGCGATGCCAGGGGTGTAACCACCGGATTATGATCACCCGGAAAGACTTCGAGCGTTCTGTCAAAAGGATTATCCAAGCATCGCCTCCGGCTACCCAATGAATTGCCACGGTTGATGAGACCTGCTATAATCATGACCGTATGGGACATTCCCACACCACCCTGCTCCGGTGCAATACGGAGCCCCCACACCCGTGGGTGACCGTGGAGGAGGTGAAAAGTATTGGCTCACTATGAGCTCATGTATATTTTGAAGCCGGACCTTGGCGAAGAACAAGTGGCCGCTGACATCGAGCGTTTCAATCAAACCATCCAACAGCAAAATGGCCTAGTCGAAAAAACTGAGAAATGGGGACGCCGTAAGCTTGCCTATGAAATTAACGGGCACAGCGAAGGGTTCTACATGGTGGTAACGTTTACCGGCGAAGGCGGAATCGGTAACGAATTGACCCGTGTGTTAAAGATTCATGATGATGTAATACGGTCTATCGTAGTCCGGATCGATGAAGACGACGACAAAAAACCAGAATAGCTAGCCGGGGGAGGACGTTATGTTAAATCGCATTATCCTCATTGGTCGTTTGACTCGGGACCCCGAATTGCGTTATACGCCCCAGGGGGTTCCAGTAGCCTCGTTTGCGCTTGCGGTCGATCGTCCGTTTTCCAACCAGCAAGGTCAACGCGAGGCAGATTTTATCGACTGCATTGCGTGGCGTAAGTTGGGAGAAACGGTAGGTAATCACCTCACAAAAGGCCGTTTGGTGGCCGTTGAGGGACGCCTACAAGTGCGGAGCTATGAAGCACAAGATGGGACGAAACGCCGAGTCTCTGAAGTGGTCGCCGATAGTGTGCGGTTTTTGGACCGACCCCGTGAAGGGCAGCCTGCAGATGTACCTATGAGTGATGATGTAGCCCTCCCTGACGACTTGCCCTTTTAAGAGAGGAGGTCAGTGATGCGTAAGGAACGCGGGCGTCGACCCAAGAAGAAGGTTTGTGCATTTTGTGTCGATAAGGTTCACAAAGTGGACTTTAAAGAAGCTACACGATTGCGTCGTTTCATTTCGGAACGGGGAAAGATTTTACCCCGGAGAATTTCCGGAAACTGCGCGAAGCATCAGAGGCAGTTAACGGTTGCGATCAAGCGATCGAGGACCATGGCGCTGTTGCCCTTTAGTATTGAATAGATATCAGGAGCACGCCGCGCGTGCTCTTTGATTTTTAGATTGGGAGGTGGATGCACGTGGACCCTAGCCACACGTCCGGCCTTTCCCGAAAATTGATGGCCGTAGACTGGCTGAAGGCCGATCTCGTTGCAGAAACGGGGCGGCTCTTTCACGCCTTGAATTCTGGAACCGAAGAGAGTGTGGTCTCGACTTTGGCTGGGGTGGTTACCTCGGCGTACGCCTTAGGACTCCGCCTGGGGATTAATCCTGAACGCCTTGAGCTTGAAGTGCAATCGGTACTCGAGGAGGCGATCGGGAACCACCAAGAACTTGAGGCCTGGTTTGGCGATTTGAGCCGACTGCGTCACCATTTTAGCCGCCACCGGAATACCCCGTAAAGATAAAAGCGATTGAAGACACTCAGAAAGTCTCGTCATTCAGTGTATGATAAGCATGTAAAAGCCACTAGTACCCCAAATCGGGGCCGAGACCATCGGTCCCTCGCGCGTAATGTAGAAAAGCGGGGAAAAACTCAAGCGAAGGAGATCACTGATGCGAGTTATCTTGCTTCAAGATGTTAAGGGAACCGGCAAGACGGGTGATGTGCTGGAGGTCAAAGATGGATATGGCCGAAACTATCTGATTCCGCGCGGGCTAGCTAGCGAGGCGACGGTCGCCAAGGAACGGGAGATAGCCGATCAAAAAGCACGAGATAAAAAACGGATTGAAAAAGAACGCGCACAGATGACAGAACTTGCCGCGACACTTAAAGATCGAGTCGTAGAAGTCACGGCCCGTGTCGGCGAAGGGGGCCGACTTTTTGGAGCGGTAACCAACGCGGATGTGGCTAAGGCACTGGAATCCATGGGCGTTAAGATTGACCGCAAGAAAATTTCATTGGACCCGTTAAAACATATGGGACAAACCACGGCGCGGATTCATCTCTATCCGGGGATCGAAACCGATATTACGGTTCAGGTTGTCGCTGAATAAAGGGAATCGTGATGCGTAGAGGGGGAGAACTATGGCGGACAAGTTGGACGACAAGAATCCGAAACCACGTACGACCGCGCGTCGACGGCGCTCGGAGGAGTCCACCATCATTCGTCGCGTAGACGCGTTACAAGAAATCATTATGCAGATATATGGGCCAGAACGCCTCATTTTGCGGGCGGGGAAGCTCCAAGCTTTAAAGCTGCTGCGTTCACAACACGTGGAGCAGCGGGTCCTGGCGTTACAAAAACTTATCCTAGACGATCCTGGGCTGGTCTCGGTACCCGAACCCACCGCAATCCCTGTCATTCTTGATCAGCTAGAAGATGAATTGGCCGACTTGTTGGCCCGTCGTACCTTAGAAGATGATCTGGAAAAACGTATCGCGGAAAAAATGCAGGATCGCCACGAAGAGTACGTGCGGGATATCCGCAATCAAATTCTCAAAGAGGATGGTGGGCCAGAAACACCGGAAACTTTGAAAAAGTTGGCCAAACTGACCAAACTGGACGAAGGAGGCCTCGCGGAATCCGCGCTGGAGATCATGCGTCCACAAACGCTCGACCAGGTGGTCGGCCAAGAACCGGCTATTCAAGGACTCTTGGCTAAACTCGCGTCACCCTATCCTCAGCACGTGTTGCTATACGGACCACCCGGCGTGGGTAAGACGACCGTAGCCCGATTGGTGCTAGGCGTGGCCCGCGCGCTGAAACAAAGTCCGTTTGGGGAAGACGCGCCTTTTGTCGAGACCGATGGTACCACTTTGCGTTGGGACCCTCGTGAAGTCACCAATCCCTTGCTCGGATCGGTGCACGATCCCATTTATCAGGGGGCCCGTCGCGATCTCGCCGAAAGTGGTATCCCCGAGCCGAAGACGGGCCTTGTGACCGAAAGTCATGGTGGAGTGTTGTTCATTGATGAAATTGGAGAAATGGATCCGGTTTTGCAAAATAAGTTGCTAAAAGTCTTAGAGGATAAACGGGTGCATTTCGACTCTCCCTATTATGATCCCCACGAACCTAACGTGCCTCAATATGTTCACAAATTGTTCCAAGAGGGGGCCCCGGCCGATTTTGTTCTCATTGGCGCGACGACTAGAAGTCCTGAGGATATTTCCCCGGCACTCCGGTCGCGATGTGCCGAAATCTATTTTGAGCCCCTAACGCCGGCTGAAGTCAGCCGGATTGCGGATAATGCGGCCGAACGGTTAGGGGTGACGATAGAACCTGGGGCGTCAAACTTGGTCACCCGCTATACCCTCGAAGGACGACGCGCCGCAAGCTTAGTGGCCGATGCGTTTTCCGTGGCGTTTCTAGAAATCGGTACCCGGCCGGATGTCATTAAAACTGCAGTGATGCAGCAAGTGGTGAGTCGTTCGCGGCTATCGCCTGTAAACGCACCCGTCATCCTGACACCGACGGTAGGCCGATCGCTAGGGCTCGCGGTGGCGGGCTATCAGGGATTGGTGTTGGAGATTGAAGCGGCGGTATTCCCTGCAGCCGAAGCGGGTCGCGGACAATGGCGATTTAATCAAACCGCCGGTAATATGGCGAAGGATTCCGTGTTCAATGCCGGCGCCGTCCTGCGCCGGTTGACGGGGCGTGATTTAACCCAATATGATGTTCATGTCAACGTGGTGGGAGGCGGCAATATTGATGGGCCGTCTGCTGGGGTGGCCATTTTCACGGCCGTGTATAGTGCCCTGACGGGGACCCCAGTTCGCGCAGATTGTGCGATGACTGGAGAACTGTCGTTATCGGGCCGCGTCAAACCGGTTGGGGGGATTCCCGAAAAGATTTTTGGGGCCCGTCAATTGGGAATCCCCCGGGTGTTAGTGCCGGACGACAACCAGGCTGATGTGCCGGCCCTCGTCGACGGACCGGAGATTTTCTTGATTTCCACTGTGGAACAGTTACTAACTGAGGTGTTAGTGTGAGCGTAGATTTGGGGCGGATGCCGCCCCATAGTCCAGATGCCGAAATGTCCGTAGTCGGGGCCATGCTGATAGAGCCCGAGGCTGTGGCACTCGCGGTGGAAACCGTAAGCGCCGAGGATTTCTACCATGAAAACCATCGACTGGTCTTCGATGCGATGGTGAGTTTATTTAATCAAGGCAAGGCGGTCGATGTGGTCATGACCGGTGAGGAACTTCGTGGGAGAAATCAGTTGGAGGTAGTCGGCGGCATTCCCTACCTTATGGAACTGGCATCTTTGGTGCCGACAGCAGCCCACGTCGAGCATTATGCGCGTATTGTCAAAGAATCGAGCCTTTTGCGTCAAATTATTTCGGTGTCGACGCGCTTGGTCACCGAGGCGTATCATGGCGAATCGACGCCGCGCGACTTGTTAGACCGGGCCCAAAAAGACCTGTTCTCGTTGGCTCAAGGGGGCCACCGTGATTTCGTGCGTCTGCACCAAGTGCTGTTGGATACGTTCAATCGTCTCGAGCAGCTGTATGCCAACAAGGGCAAATTGGTCGGCTTACCGACCGGGTTTCCCGATTTGGATCGGATGACGGCGGGGCTTCAAAACTCGGACTTGATCATCGTGGCAGCGCGCCCCTCTATGGGAAAAACCATGTTGTGTTTAAACCTGGCACGCCACGTAGCGCTTTATGATCAAGTGCCCGTGGCGATCTTTAGTCTAGAAATGTCTCGAGAACAACTCGCCCTTCGTCTCTTGAGCGCCGAGGCGGAGCTATCAGGACAACGGCTGCGCACTGGTGAGTTAGATGATGATATGTGGGCAACCTTGAGCAATGCGCTAGGGCGATTGGGAGAAGCTCCGATTTTTATCGATGATACCCCTGGGGTATCAGCGTTAGAGGTACGGGCTAAAGCGCGCCAATTAAAGGCACAATTTGATATTGGCTTGGTCATTATCGACTATATGCAGCTGATGGCCGGACGCCGTGCCGAGAATCGTCAACAAGAAATATCCGATATCTCTCGATCCCTCAAGGCTTTGGCACGTGAACTAGACGTACCGGTGGTTGCGTTGTCCCAATTATCCCGGGCGGTGGAAAGCCGAACCGATAAACGGCCGATGTTGTCTGATTTAAGAGAATCTGGGGCTATCGAGCAAGATGCGGACATAGTCGCGTTTCTTTATCGGGAAGACTATTATACAAAGGAGTCTCAAAATCCTGATGTGACTGAACTCATTGTGGCTAAACAGCGGAATGGGCCCACGGGAACCGTCAATTTATTGTTTAAAAAGGACATCGGGAAGTTTTTAAGTACGACACCGATGCATCAAAATTACCCAGGTTGAGTGAAAGGGCGAGGCGAATATGTCAGCAGTAGTGGTCGTAGGAGCTCAATGGGGTGATGAAGGGAAGGGCAAGGTCATTGATTTTCTTGCCCGAGAGGCCGACATGGTCGTGCGCCATCAAGGGGGGAACAACGCGGGTCACACCGTTGTGGTGGGCGAGGAAGAGTATAAACTCCACTTGATTCCGTCGGGGATCCTCTATGGAGACAAGCTTTGCGTGATTGCGGCGGGTGTCGTGGTGGACCCGAGAGTTCTGTTCGAAGAAATTGACTACCTCGAACGGCGCGGCATCAAGACGGATCGGTTGCGAATTTCATCGCAAGCACACCTGATTATGCCGTATCATGCGCGAATGGATGCTCTGTCCGAAGATCGACTAGGAGTCCATAAGCTCGGTACCACACTGCGGGGCATTGGCCCTGCTTATATGGACAAAGCAGCGCGCGTTGGAGTGCGGGTCGGGGACTTGTTGCAGCCAGAATTTTTTGCGGTGCGACTGAAGCGAGTGTTGGACGAGAAAAATCGGTTATTTGCCCGAGCGTATGATGCCGAGGGATTTGATTTTGACGAGGTACTCCAGACTTACCTAGCCTACGGAGAGCAAATGCGCCCTTATGTGGCCAACACCTCGGTGGTCATCAACCAGGCGATTGACGAGGGAGAGCGCGTATTGTTTGAGGGTGCGCAGGGGACGATGTTGGATATTGACCATGGTACGTTTCCCTTTGTGACCTCTTCGCATCCGATTGCCGGTGGAGCCTGCATCGGCGCGGGCGTCGGGCCTACAAAGATCGACCAGGTCTATGGTGTGGTTAAAGCCTATACCAGCCGGGTGGGAGACGGTCCTTTTCCAACCGAACTCCTGAACACAATTGGGAGCGATATTCGGGATCGCGGTCACGAATATGGAACCACGACTGGGCGCCCACGACGGATTGGATGGTTAGATTCGGTGGTGTTGCGTCACGCCGCACGAGTCAATGGGCTAACCGGGATTGCGGTGACCCGGCTTGACGTGCTCGACGGGCTCCCTGAACTGAAAATCGCAGTGGCCTACCGATACCGAGGCGAGATCATTCACGAGTTTCCCGACAGTGCCGAAATGCTGGACTTGATGGAACCCGAGTATGAGACATTACCGGGATGGACGCAGTCGATTAATCAGGTGCGTCGACTCGAAGATTTGCCGAAAGAAGCTCGGGCCTACCTGGATCGCATTAGCGAATTAACGGGAACCCCGTTAGTACTCGTATCCGTGGGACGCGAGCGAACCAACACGATTCCCTTGAAGGAACTGTATTAGGAGTCAGGAATTAACCTTGACCACAGGATGTGGGGATGCTACAGTAGAGTGTGCGCGGAAGTAGTTCAGTTGGTAGAATGTCGGCTTCCCAAGCCGAAGGTCGCGGGTTCGAATCCCGTCTTCCGCTCCACTTGCGTCCTCTCGTCGAGAGGAGCCGTTATGCGAGAGAAATTATTATCCATTGCGCACAAATTTGCCCAAGATCAGCTCTCTCCCGGTACTACGGGAAATCTTAGCGTTCGCGATGGTGATGGGCGATCGTTCTGGGTTACACCGTCTGGGGTGCCATTTGGAACGCTTTCGATTCAGGATCTAGTCCGTGTCGATATAGAGACCATGAGTGTCGTCGAAGGCACGAGTAGGCCGTCCACCGAAGTTCCTCTCCATAGCTTAACCTACCAAAGACGGGCAGATGTCCACGCTGTTGTGCATGCCCACTCCCTCTATGCCACGATATTCTCCACCTTAAATCGACCTGTCAAGGCTGTCCACTACCAGTTGGCCCGAGTTGGGGATGAAGTCCCATTAGCGGATTATGCGACCTATGGCAGTAAAGAATTGGCTAATCATGCCACGAACGCGTTGGGCCAAGGTGGGGCAGTACTTTTGAAAAATCACGGTCTCATGACCGTGGCCACGACCATTGACGAGGCCTATCAAAACGCCTTGGACGTCGAATGGGTCGCCAAGCTGTACTACCTAGCTCTACAGATTGGTGAACCAGACATTCTTACGCATGACGAGATGGCACGGGTGCGTCACCAATTCGCGCAATATGGTCAATCCTCCCAATAGACCCTGAATCGACACCGGGTAACCACTCGAATCCAAAGCCTCAGGCCCTTAAATGTTGTCGACGCCAACCTGCAAGATGGAACATTAAGATACCGACCACGGCGTACACCGCCCCGCTCCAGAGCGTGATAAAAAAAGGCCACCACCAGGTGAATACATCCAATCGGAAGACCGCAGCGCCGAGACTCCCGTACGCACCGAAGGCCGTGGCGAGGCTCGCGCTATATCCCGGCCAGTGTAGCAAGATTTGACTGCAAAGCGCCCCGATGACGCCCGCAATGCCCCCCATCCACAAGATATCCGTATCGCGAGGGGTGACCGACGCCGCCAGAAACAAGATACGAGAGGCCATCAAAAAGGCACAAAAATGAAGCATCGCGAGCGTCGCTGCTGAGAGTCCTACGCCCCACAAGAGAATCGGGAGCGATAGTACGAGGCTAGTAATCCCTGTCATCCACGATAAGACCCGCATAGCTGGATTCCTCTTTTCTGGGACTGGTATCCATTGATATGGTCAATCTTGATCGGCTATTCCTTGGTCTAAGTGTCATAGACCTACATAAGTCTTTCCATAGGAGGGGACAATCTATGGTGAGGCGGCTAGGCATTCTGACATCATCGATCATGATGTTGCTGGGTTTAGTGATTTTGACCTGGGGATTTCGGGATTTGCCCTTGGATGAGCGCCCTGAATGGATGGCGTGGCAGATGGTCTTGTGGCCGATTGTGGCCGTGGGGCTCACGGAGATATGGCGCCTACGCAGGTATGCCAAGCGTGGCTGGAAAATTCGTGTCGACCGCTTCAAGTTGTTAGTTCATGGAATCCCCGCTTTTGTCGTTGCGTCTTTGCCTGGTGGCGCGTTTACCACATGGTGGGGTTCGGGCAGCATCTTTTCGTTATTGGACTTTCCTACAGCGAAAGTGATGGCGGCGCTGTGGCTGGCGTATACACTGTGGTCTTGCTGGGAGGTGGATTTACCATGACGTCACGTGGAGCGCGGTATGCAGCACTGTTTTTGGTGGCCGCCATATTATCCCTGACTTTACTATTCATGGTCCATCAAAAGCCGGTAATGGCGACACGTCGCACCCGTATTGTGATTAATGTATTGAAACGGCGTCTATCGCTCTATGTGGGCGGCAAATTATTCTCCACTTATCCGGTAGCCGTGGGAAATCCATGGACCCCAAGTCCGCGTGGGGAATTTTTCATTACCCAGAAAGCAGTATGGGGAGATGGCTTTGGCACACGCTGGATGCGGATTTCGACGCCATGGGGGATCTATGGCATCCACGGGACGAATCGACCGTGGTCGGTCGGAACCGTGGCGTCTCATGGATGCTTTAGGATGCTTAATCGAGATGTCGAACAAGTGTACTCATTGGTTTCCGTAGGCACCCCAGTAACCATCGAGGGATTGACTCCTTATGTGAAGATTCGTCGCGTGTTACGTCCGGGGAACATTGGTCAAGACGTCGTCGAACTGGAACGCTTGCTACGTCTCGCTCACGTCTATTCGGGACCTCTTGAAGGCATCTACAATGGGGCCGTGACCCATGCGGTAGAGAAATTTGAGGTGATGGTAAAGCAGCCGGTTACGGGCATTGCAACCTTAAAGACGATAGAATTGTTGCAACGAATGACCAATCAAAATACGTTGAAACCGGGATACCTTAATCGGGCCTGACAATCGACTTCACGGGAATGGCTAGATAGGATTTTCATCGGATCGTTGGGTATGGATTAGGAAGGATTTGACAACGGATGACCTCGGAGTTCTTGTTGAGTCTTGGACGTATGCGTAGTATAATGGTTGTTGCATTGCTGGCGTAGCTCAGTTGGTAGAGCAACGGTTTCGTAAACCGTAGGTCGTCGGTTCAAGTCCGACCGTCAGCTCCAGTAAAATTTGAAGCCCTGCAAGCGATTGCGGGTTTTTTATTGCCCGGCGCTAGTGCTCCAAAACCCATTCATCCACACTTCCATCCTCACGAGTGGAGCACAGAAAACACGACTCCGAAACGCGGCGCGGCCCATTATCGGGTCCAAACGTTTGACGTGGTGCTTTATGATCAATCCACGCGCGCCTTCGTCTATCATTCGGACGCATTGGACAAGAAAAAAGAGCATACCCTGCAACGCGAAATCCGTCAGGAATCCGACGCCTTGGCGGCGGAGAGGATTCAACACGAGCGGGAACGGCGGTCGACGTTTGTGTTGGTCTTCAGTCGTCAGACTTTCTCCGCGATGACGGCCCTCCAAGCGCACAAGCACCAAGATCAGGACGAGCACCGCTTTCGTTGGATGTAGGACCCCATTCACTCCGCTGGAGATTCCGTCCTAAAACGGGACGGGTGGTTCCGGCAGTAAATTGACGACGGATGTAAATGACTCCAGCTCAGGTAACGAAATATTGGGGACCGACTACCAAGGATGGGGCTCTATTTACTCCTAGACCATCTTCTTTAACGAAAAACAAGTATGAGCCAGACAGGCATTTGGGATTCCTTGAGATGCCTGTCGCGCTCTATCCGCCAGCATCTCCACCCTCATCCATGGCAGCGCTGTGCGCCTGCATAACTTTGTGATACGAGCAGGACACATCTTCCACAAGGTAGGTCCAGGGCACTCGGGTCGGCGTATGGAGCATTGATTCGAACATGAATGGAAAAATAATCGACGTGGCAGCTACCCTCAAAGAGGGGACGATGGCGTATAGGTGGAAGCGCATAAACTCTTTGCTAAGCACGACCTCACGTACTTGAGACAACGGCACCATTTGTCCATGCGTGGCTGACTTCAGTGAAAAAATTGGGGTGAAGGCCATGATGGCGACGACCATTAGCGCCTCGATGGCGGAACAAATCCAAAAGGCTGGGATGTGTGCATGGTTCTTGATGACCAAATATCCAAAAAATGCCGAAAGAATGCTATCGGCATACCAGGCGCTGGCAAAAGGGCTTTGCCAGCGTGATGCGCGCGACCTCTCTCCTTGGGCAAGGTGCAGGAGGGCCGAATGGGCATTGGTACTGAATAACGCCCCGCCTACGCCAATGACAGCCAACACAAGCACCCCGTAGTTCTTAGACACGGCGAACAAAAGGAACGACAGACTGTCCATAAGGCATCCAATGATCATGGCCTTACCCAGCCCGACCCACTGTCCCAAGCTTGCAGACGACACCGCGAAGAGACGATTCGCGAGCAACGTTACACCAAATAGGAACCCCATTTGTTGGTCGGAGAGGTGAAGTACGTTGGTGCAATACAAATACAACAAAGAGGCGGTAACCAATGCGTACGTAAGGGTAGATGAAATCGGCGTGCCATGATTTGATGTATTAGCGGCAGACGTGTCTCTCGCAATGAGGCCCGTCAGGTTGACGGGTTGGTTGACGATGGACTTGTTAGGTGAGCACGTCTGAGGGGGGAATCGGCCCATAAGAAGAAAGAGTAAAGGGATGGGATGGGGTTACTGAGGGGGGATGGCCGCGGACAGTACCCTCTTTAGCTTTTGCACAGAGGCGGATGCGCGCCGTGTTTCCGTTGTTGCAATCCGGGGCGGTGTCGTGGCGGCAAGCGGCCCAACAAGCCAGCGTGGCCCTGAGTACCTTGCAACGTTATGCCCATCAACAGGCTGCCGCTGGAGAGTCAGAGTTTGCATGATTTCGGGATGCACAGTATATTGTAAGCAAGAACCGCCCCTGTGAGAGCAGGAGCGGCCAGCGAGGGCCGATCGATCGATAGTGACGCCATCAGATGTACAGCGCTGTCGCGGGTAGCGAGATCGACACTGTGATCGTCAGGTGCATTTGCCCTTCACCTCCTTATTTGTTAGTCTCAGTGGTGGATAACTTTATCAAAGATTTCCGACGAGCCACTGGACCTCGTGGGTAAAGCGAGGCTCTCAATGGGCGCGCCATCGAAACAGGCTTCCGCGACGGTGGTCGTCCATGATCGCTCGGGGGAGTGGGAGGTGATGACCTCATGCGCCATCCCCAGGAGCGCGAAAAATCCTAAGCCCGCCGGCTCTTTGACTCTGGCGTCCCACCCGGATTCTCCCGCTGTGAACAAAGCCGCAGGATCGCTGACACCCGGCCATTGTCCGGTACGATAAGTTCGAGTGTCGTAGTTTAGAATGATCGTCATATGCGATCCGCCTGCCCGGTACACGTCTGGCTCAATTCCGTGAGCATCTTCTCAAGCGACTCGAAAAAAGCCGGGAATTCGGCCAGCAGCCGTCGTTCTTTGACGGCGAGTTGATACATGGACAT
>JAKADJ010000011.1 GCA_021820645.1 Bacillota bacterium | reverse complement strand
GAACGAGGTGCCGGCACACGGGGCGGGAATCCGAGACGGCTGGTTGGCATGGCAAGACACAGAACGTTTTGTGAAGATCGTCGAAGATGGGAAATTAAAAGTTCCAGGAATTCACAATGTGGCCAACGCCCTGGCGGCGATTGCCATCGTGATCCAGGCGGGTGGGGCTCCAGAGGCCATCGCAGAGGTTCTAGCCACCTTTACCGGAGTGCCTCATCGATTGGAAATCGTGCGGGATCATGATAGTATCGTGTATATCAATGACTCGATTGCAACCGCGCCCGACCGAACGATGGCTGCCCTACGTGCGATAAAGAGCCCCATCATCCTAATTGCCGGTGGTTATGACAAACACCTGGATTATTGGGCTTTGGGGAAGGCTATCTGCGAGAGCTCCGTCAAGTGCGTCGTGGTTTTGGGACAAACGGCTGACAAGATTGCGCGGGCTGTGCGGGAGCACGGCGCGGTTCCCGTGGTCGCCGTGGGCGGAGGGCTGTCCGAGGCCGTCCAAGCGGCTCGGAAACATGCAATCGCGGGAGACGTGGTCTTGCTATCTCCGGCCTCGGCAAGCTATGATATGTTTTTAAACTTTGAGGAACGCGGGCAGAGCTTTCGAGAGATTGTCCAGCAATTGTGACGGTAACGTCCTATGGAGGTCATCAGGAAAAAATGGAACGGCGTGACATACGAAATGTGGCCATTATTGCACATGTAGACCATGGGAAAACCACGTTAGTGGATGCCATGCTAAAACAGAGCGGAATTTTTCGGGACCCGACCCAATTGACTGAACGGGTCCTCGATTCGAATGACCTCGAGCGTGAACGGGGCATTACCATTTTGGCCAAGACCACGGCGGTGCGGTACGAGGATGTCACCATCAACATTGTGGATACGCCCGGCCATGCCGACTTCGGCGGTGAAGTGGAACGTATTCTCAGTATGGTCGATGGAGCCTTATTGGTAGTGGATGCGAACGAAGGACCAATGCCGCAAACTCGGTATGTTTTGCAAAAAGCCTTAGCCGAAGGCATTAAGCCGATCGTGGTCTTAAACAAAATGGACCGCGAAGGGGCTAGGCCGGACGAGGTGTTGGAGCAGGTCCTGGAATTATTCATTGACCTCGAGGCCACGGATGATCAATTGGAATTTCCGGTCATTTTTGCTTCTGCCAAACAAGGTGTGGCGTCGCGGTCTTCCGACCTTTCCGGAGACCAAAGCCTTTCGTCGCTCTTTGAGACCATAGTTGAGGCCATACCGTTTCCAGTTGGAGAATCTGAAGCGCCATTGCAACTGTTGGTGACCACATTGGACCATGACGAGTATGTGGGGCGGTTGGCGATTGGCCGGATTCGCCAAGGAAAGATTGCGCCGAATCAGATCGTTGGCGTGGTAGACCACGAGGGTGTGCTCACTAAATCCCGGGTTACTAAGGTGTTTGGGCGAATGGGTTTAAAGCGAGTGGAGCTCGAGAGCGCGGTGGTGGGGGATATCGTCACGCTGTCTGGGTTGACTAATGTCACCATCGGGGAGACTATCACCGATCCGGAAAACCCTGTTCCGTTGCCGCCCATTCACATCGACGAACCGACCCTTACCATTTTGATTGGCGTTAATACCAGTCCATTTGCGGGACAAGATGGACAATATGTGACATCGCGGCACTTGCGAGACAGGCTGATGCGCGAGCAAGAGCGTAACGTGGCCTTGCGTGTCGAAGAAACCGAAGATGCGGAAATCTTTCGGGTGTCGGGACGTGGGGAATTGCATTTGGGGATCTTGCTCGAAGAAATGCGCCGCGAGGGATACGAGATGGAAGTCTCCAAGCCTGAGGTCATCATGCATCAAGGTCCCCAAGGTCTGATGGAACCGATGGAAAGGCTTTTCTTAGATGTTCCTGAGGAGCACGTAGGGACCGTGATGGAGCTCTTGGGGCCACGCAAGGCGACAATGGTGCAGATGGCTCAAGCAGGTCCAGGGCAGATTCGCTTGGAATTTACGATTAGTGCACGGGCATTGTTGGGCTTTCGTTCTGCATTTATTAACCAAACGCGTGGCTATGGCGTGATGAACCACCTGTTTGAAGGATACGCGCCTTACTCGGGTCCAATCGAAGAGATGCCGCGTGGTGGCCTGGTAGCCATTGAGGACGGTGTCGCTACGTCATACGCCCTGGATAATGCACAAGAGCGAGGCGTATTGTTTATTGGACCGGGTACCCCGGTCTACGTGGGTATGGTGGTAGGGGAAAATAGTCGTCCAGCTGACTTGGAGCTCAACGTGTGTAAGAAGAAGCACGTGACGAATATGCGTAACGCCAATGCCGAAGAAGGGATCCGTCTTACAACGCCGCGGACCTTAACCTTAGATGGCGCATTGGAGTACGTCAATTCGGATGAGCTGGTAGAAATTACCCCGAAGACCGTGCGGCTTAGAAAAGCAACATTAGATCGGACCCAACGTAAGCGCGAAAAAACTAACACGTCCAGGTAGGGGAGATGGCCATTGTCTCGCGTGGTCCCGTTACTCAATATATGGTCCGAGTACTCGCTACTCCGTTCGACCTGGCGGATTGAGCCGGGCTTGGCGCACTTGCGGGACCTAGGATACCACGATGTCGGGTTGGCGGATTGGGAGACTTTAGCTGGGGCTGAACTTTTTGATCGGGCCGCAAGACAGAACGGGCTCACCCCGTGGATCGGGGTGAGCCTCTTGGTGAACCTAGGAACCAGCCACCGTACTCTGTTGATTTACGCAACAGATACCGAAGGATGGCGTCACCTTTCGAGTTTGATGCAAAAACCGCGGCCGATCCGTCTCGAAGAGGCGGCGTCCCCTCATGTGATCGTGGTGTGGCTGGATGACGTTGGGACTTCGGAACCGATCCCGTCGCGGCTTTTTGAGGTGGGTTTCTTCGAGGTGGTCGAGGGTCTGTGGCCACCAGACCGCGACAAGGTCGCACCGACACCTCGGAGACCGTGGGTGCCAGCCTGTCCGGTGCGATATATTCGGGCATCTGAACAAGAATCCTATGAAATGTTGGGGCAGATTGGAAATCATGCCGATCACCCAAGGTATCCTAGGGTGCCCCCTGTGGCCGAATTAATGGCCGAGTACCCAGATACCTGGTGGGCTAGCTGTTTATCGTGGCGTCCGCAAGGCTCCGTCTTGCCCGAGCGCAACCTCAAACTTCCGGCATTTGCCCGATCCTCGGCCGAGGAAGTCCGCCAACTGAGGGACAAAGTCCGAGCAGGAGTTAAGACCCGTTATCCGGTTATTCACCCAGCAGTCACGGAGCGTATCGATCGGGAATTGTCCGTGATTGAAACCATGGGATTTGCGGGATATTTCCTTATCGTCGAAGATCTGGTGACTTATGCGCAGACGGCGGGAATTCGTGTGGGTCCGGGGCGTGGCTCCGCGGCCGGAAGTCTTGTGGCGTATGCCTTGGGGATTACGGCTATCGACCCCTTGGCCCATGGACTTATTTTCGAAAGATTTCTCAACCCGGCGCGGCGGACGATGCCTGATATTGATCTTGATTTCGACGTCGAACGTCGTGGTGAGATTTTAGAATACTTGCGGAGGCGTTGGGGTAGTGATCGTGTAGCGCAAATCGGCACGTACGGTACACTGGGTGGTCGGGCTGTGGTGCGTGATGTCGGCAAGGCTCTCAATATGGATCCGGCGGTGATCGACCGGACGGCGGCCCAGATTCCCATCGGAAATGGCGTCGCCGCTGTAGGGCCACTCTTGGACCAGTACGATCCGTCAGGACGGTGGCGTAGGGTGACTACAGCACTCGAGGGATTGGTCCGTCATGGGTCGACCCATGCGGCGGGGGTCATTATCGCCCCATCTCCTTTAGATACTTGGATTCCGTGCCACCGTGACGACACGGGACGTCTCATCACCCAAATGGAGATGGCATCGCTCGAACGCATGGGATTTTTGAAGTTGGACATTTTGGGCCTACGCACCTTGACGGTGATTCGGCAGATTGAGGAAGAGGTCGGATTGACCGAAGAATTTTTTCGGACCCTCGATCCGGAGGATTTGCTCACTCTGGATAGTTTAGGGAAAGGAGACACCGAAGCTGTCTTTCAACTGGATGGTACGGGGGTCATCGAGCTCCTGAGAAGCATGCGGCCACGGTCTTTAGAAGAGGTAATGACCGTGGTCGCTCTATATCGGCCAGGCCCTATGGAAAACATCGGCCTCTTTTTGGATAGACGTCGGGGGATACGACCGATTCCTGACGATCCGGTCTCACGCCTGGTGCCCGAAACTTACGGGATCGTGGTGTACCAAGAACAACTGATGCTGGTGATTCGCGAGTTGGCCGGGTATTCTTGGGCGGAGGCGGACATGTTTCGACGTGCCATTAGCAAAAAAGACCGGGATCTTCTCGATCGTGAGCGGGATCATTTTGTGCGGGCACTTGGCGAGCGGGGGATGGCTACGGAGGCCCAAGAGGCTTTATGGCACCAAATTATGTCTTTTGCTGATTACGGATTCAATAAATCTCATGCGGCCGCATACGGCACGCTGAGCTATTACGTGGCGTTTTTGAGAGCCCACTACCCATTAGAATTTTGGTCCGCTGAACTCAGTAGTCTCTCGGATACGGCACGGCTGCAACACACGGTAGATGTTATGGCTGCCCGCGGAATTGCGCTGTACCCACCGGATGTGAACGTCAGTGGGATGCGATGGTGTCGAGATGGGGCGGGAGTGAGAGTGGGCCTCAATGCTATTCGGGGTCTGAGTCCGGACCTGGCACATCGTATTATAGACAGCCGTCGGCGGGACGGAATCTTTCTCAACGTGCTAGACTTTATGAAGCGTCTCCGTCCTCTTGGCGAACGGGAAATGGACATTATGCAGGCGGCTGGCGTATTAAGCGGCCTTCCTGGCCAGCCATGGGAGCCAACGCAACTCTCGTTGTTTGAGTCCGAAGAATCCACCAGGCAAGATTCATCGGGCTTAGACGTGGAGGCGAGCTTGGGTTGGAAATGGCCAGAGGCGGTCGGGCCCCTCTATGTGCGTCTCGACAAATCTGGTCGGGAACGGCAGGTGGCGGCCGCCATTCAGGCAGTAGGGCGCGAGTGGCCCGGGGACGTCTCGGTGGTGTTAGCTCGAGACCATGACCGAGGGTTTCGGCTGGAGCATTGTGCTCTCGCTGCCAGTGGCGCTGTCATTGATTTAGTGCGCGGCATTCCGGGTGTATTGGCTTGTGGACGTCGCGTCGAACATAGGAAATTCTACCCGTCGAGTAGCCCATCCTGATGGCCAAGGGGGGTGGCAACATTTTGTTTCGGCCAGATAACGGCGAGAAAGGAGTGGCGGAACCCGCACGGGACCGGATGTCCGCAACCAACCAATGGAAAAAACACGACTATCGTCTGAGGCACTTATCCAACATCTGACTCCTCCGCCCGGGATCCGAATGCCCCACTATCCCGCGAGGCTCGATCGGGTGTATCGAAGCGCCCTGTTGCTTTTTACGGTCTGTATCGGGCTGGTGGCCATGAGCACTGTCACATCGTCGGAAGCGCTTGTAACGCTCGGACATTGGGGCGCCGCCATAAGCTTAATGGTCGCAGGGTGGACTTTTTTGGTGTGGTTGCCCAGTTGGCGATGGGTGGTTCGGGGCTTGGTTTTGGGTGGGCTTGTGACGTTGATGTGGCCACATGCACCACTGGTGTCATGGGCACTCACGTTGGGTGCGAGCGCCATCATGGCGGCTAAGGAGACGCATTGTTTTCATTTCAAAGCCGGTAAAATTATCCCCTGGTATACCCTCGGATTGGGACTTTTCTTATTGTTGGGCATGCCTCCAGTACTGGTCGGATTAGCCTGGTTGGGACTTTTTGGACTATGGGCATGGTTACTCACGGGGCGGCTCCGCTTGCCGTTATTTGTCATCGATTGAGCGACTTTGAGGAGTTGGTTGGGAGCCAGGCTTGCAGCACGGCATTGAAGAGGCTAGCCATAACGAGTGCGTTGGTTGATACGGATACCCCTCGGGAATGTCCTAAATCTAACACGAGGCCGGTTATCGTAAACCACAAGAAACCCCTCCATAACGGCGAATCAATTGGTAACAGAGTTTCGATAGCAAGGCCGATCATGGCTACGAGTAGTCCCATGATGATGGGAACGAGGATGCCGTGGGGACGATCCCATACCGCGAGCGTCAATGCGATCGTCAATGAGCCTAAACTAAGACGCACAAAAGCATCCGATTCGTCCACGATAATCACGCCCTTGTCCTCCCCAAGCTCCCTTAACAGTATGGAGTGCCAGGGGGCTTCCTATACCGAGCGATGTAATGAGTGTTGCCAGTGATCGAATAAGGTTTGAATTGGGGAGCCATACGTGCGTTTAATGGCGATGTCAAATGGCGTACCGTGCCCCAGCACATGGACCAGATTTGCTAAGGTGTTGGGCCCGCCCAGATGCGCCAAATATTCCACCATGCCGAGCCCTTCGCGATAGGCGAGGCCCTGATGGGGTAGCTGATAAAAATCATTGGAGAGGGTCGACAAGGAGTACAAAGGATCCGTTCGGAGGTCGTTGTGCGCAGTCAGCCATTGATAGCCGGTTTGCCGAAGGTCCTCCCATTGTGCGACACCTTCATTGAACCAAGAAGGATAGTTGCCGTACGCTCCGAGGTTTAGTAGGGCATGGCCTAATTCATGGGCTACGGGGCCGTCCAGTGGATAAGAAGACAGCGGAAGTCCTATGGCTTGGTGCAGACCGTGGGGGCCTAAGACATCAATCACGCCATGCCAATAAAAGCCAATATTATTTTGTTGCGGTGGTAGGCCTACAGCGTCATTGAGGGACGCTCTGTTGGGGTAGACCGCAATCACCAGGCGACCCGTCGGATGAATCCCGAGATTGGCTATTTCTCCCGCGTAAGCATCAGAGGCTAGATGGGCAATCTCTTCCGCGCTCTTTTGGTGGCCTGGCGGGTAGAGCACCAAGAAGTGTGCATCCACCACCCGATGATCTCCCCGAAGATGCCACTCGGTTTGCCAGATTAGGCACTGCCGTTTGGCGCGATATAGCGCACGTTGGAAGGGGACCCAATGGAATACTAAGAGCCCTAAACCGCAAAGAATCGCAGCAAAAAGGACTAGTACCCGACGGCGAAAATGAGAAACCGGACGAACGGAATGCGTTTGCGTTGTGTTCAGCGCCATGGTGTCTCCCCCTATCCGGTCTTATCGTACTAGGCCGGGAAGGCGGATGGCGACCGCTAATTGTTGGTAGAACTGGCGTCTATGCCCCACCCGCTTGGTTCACGGTGAGGATGATGGTGCCGTTATGTAAATCATGGGCTATACAGTTGGTGATTCGAGTTAACCACATGGCGATGCGATCTCGCTCCAATTCATCTTGGGCTACAAAAATCGGGGACATGCCACCATACACTGCTTCCTTATTGGTCGTGACGATGGCAAACATTACGGGGGTAGGTGCATCACCCATTTAATCCAACTCCTTTCGGTTTAAAATGGGGCTGCGAATGGGAGACCACTTGCCGGATTCTAACATTGGGGTTTTTTTGATGGCACGGATGACTGCTTGGACGTCGTGTTGCACTGGAAGAATGGAAAGCGCGGCACGCCCTGATCCTTTGGGCATATCCATGCGACATAGAGGGGTCTGTTCAGGATATCCAACATCTTTCTGGGCACCGACCGCTGATGCGACTTCGTGTGAGATGGCCTGACGCTGTGATACATTCCAGAGTGCCGATTGGCCTCTGGGGCCCTTAGGGGTAATAATTACGCCGATGCCCTCTTGTTCATAGCGTTCTCGGGAATGGGGCAGACCCACCTCCATCATCATGACATCACCGACATAAAGGAGAGACCCCTTTTCGAATCGGATTTTGGCTGGCTCCACCTCGACGACATCACCCATGTGGGGTCCGGCCATATAGATTTCTCCGATGACAATGGTCACGATGCCGATGATGCCGCCGATGATGACCCCGAGATACTCGACACCCACCGAGGTGGCAAGAGCGATCAGCATTGCCAGGTAGTTGCGCGCTTCATAAGTGATGGCAATTCCTTCGATGTATCCGGCCCCGCGCGAAACCAAGATAAGCCCTTCTTCCTTTTCCAAGGTGGTGCGTTCCGTGGCGCGCACGTCGCGAAACTGGGTTGCAGCCAGGGTTAAGAAGGTGGCGGCGGTGAACTGCTTACTGACCAACGAGACGATAATACTGGAGCCGATAATGGCCGCAATGATCGCCAAGGCCACCTGTGAGATATATCCCGAAGGATACCCCGGGTAGTGGCTACGGCCCGATTTAATGGATATAATGCGCGAGACAAACCCCGCAATGAAGCCCACGATCATGGGACTCCAATCAATAGGTCCTGAAGGTGACATCAACATACCTCCCTTGAGTATGGTCTCTAGTCTGACTCCAATTTCGATGTGGCATACATGCAATCTAAATGCGTTGATGGCCCGGTTCATGGTGAGGGTCGGGCTCATGCCAGGGGCGGTCAAAAAGTCTTTCGACGGGGATAAAATTGGCAAATATGGGAAAAACTAAAATAACAAATTGACGGAGAGAAGGCGCGACAGTTGTCCATGACGGAAAACCGTGACTGGGAGACAAGTCCTACCCCAGGTGTTATTTATTTGCCCGAGTATGTAGAAAGAGTCAAAGTGGCCCCAACAATTGCGGAATCGGCGCACGAACGTCTGTTCCGAATGATCATGAACGGCGAATCGGCGGATCCTCGCCAGCATCACTATCCATTTTTTACTGACCACTTATTTGGTATGGACGCCCATATTGAAAGGCTGATGGAAGACTACGTGATTCCGGCAGCACGAGGATTTGAGGTAAAAAAGCGTATTCTCCTCTTAGTCGGGCCGGTCAGCGGGGGCAAATCCTCTCTGGTAACCTTACTAAAGCAGGGACTTGAGCAATTTTCCTACACCGATGCCGGGGCGCTCTGGGCTATTGCGGGATGTCCCATGCATGAAGAGCCGTTGCACCTCATCCCGCGCGAGATGCGGTCCCGAGTCGAGGCCCGCCTTGGGGTTCGCATTCGGGGAGATCTGTGCCCGTGGTGCCAATGGCAACTTGAGCATACCTATCATCGCAATCTTAATGAGGTGCCCTTGGAGCGGATCTACTTGTCCGAGAGTCATCGCGTGGGTATTGGCACCTATGCTCCATCCGATCCCAAATCCCAGGATATTGCTGATCTTACGGGCGCCGCAGATTTTCAAGGTCTCAGTACCTACGGCTCTGAATCGGACCCGCGTGCCTTCCGATTCGATGGAGAACTCAATGTAGCAAATCGTGGCATCGTAGAGTTTCAAGAGATGCTCAAACTTGACGAGAAGTTTTTGTATCAATTGTTGTCACTGACCCAAGAGGGCAACTTTAAAACCAGCCGCTACCAGCTCATATCGGCCGACGAAGTCGTCATCGGGCACTCTAATGAACATGAATTTCGGCAGTTTATTCAAAATCCACGGAATGAAGCCTTGGTGTCCCGGATGTTCATTCAGCCGATTCCCTATAGTCTCTGTACCCATGATGAGGTACGGATCTACCGTAAGTTGCTTATGCCGCATGTACCCGAGGATGTCCATGTCGGAGATTTAGCTTTGGAAATGGCAGCGACCGTGGCGATCCTATCCCGAATCAAAGAAGTGCCTAAGCCGGGCCGTGATCGTCTCAGCAAGTTTTCGTTGTATCAAGATGTCACCCGTGCCGAGGAGGCATCGGATGTTCTGCAAGAGGGATGGGACCTAGGAGAAGGGATGTCTGGCTTAGATCCCCGGTACGTGATTAACAGGTTGGCGGCTCTGCTGGCACGCTGCAATGAATGTTTGGATCCGATGGATGTGTTGGCGAGCCTAAAAGAGGGTGCCGTGTATAACCCATTCTTTGAGCACCCGCAAAAGACAGAACTACTGGATTTGGTGCAAGCAGCAAAATCGCTTTACGATCAACACGTCGAACACGATGTTCTCGAAGCCTTCAGTGAAGATGTGGGGGAGGCAATCTCCCGTCTTTACCAGAATTACCTCGACAATATTATGCGTCTGCTCGAAGATGTTGACGAAAAGCCGTCGGGATTGGGCCGTCCGAGAGCGGATGAACGCTTGTTGCGATCCATCGAAGAACGCATGGGCGTCACAGAAACCCAAGCTATGGCGTTCCGAGAAGAAATCTATGCACGGATTGTCGCAGTCCGTGACGGACGGCCCGCGATGAATTTCATGGAACATCAGGGACTTCGAAATGCTCTGATCGCAAAACTCTTTGATGATATGCGCGATGAGGTAAAAATAACCACGATGGCCCCCGTGCCGGATCGAACAACGCTGGAACGCATTGAGCGGGCTGCCATCGGGCTCGTTTCCAGTGGGGCGTATTGCCCGCGTTGTGCCGCGCGCGCCGTTCGCCATGTGGGCGGGCTTTTGAATCGATGAAACCAATTGGGATGACTGCGGGAGAAGAACTAGATTGGGTACCAACGGGAGTCCGGCAGGACATGGTCCGGCACCAAGAGAAAGTTCGTGACGCCATTCGCACTAACTTAGCGGATATTGTCCTGGATGAGCGGATCGGGGTGACCGATGGGAGTAAGATTATCCAGGTGCCCCTCACCTCCTACCGCGAATACCGCATTGGATTCGATCACGACCAAGGAGAAAATGTGGGTCACGTAGCTAAGGATGGGGCCTTAGGGGCCGGGTCCGCCGGCGAGTCTGAGGCGGGTAAACAGGGTGGGTCCGAACCGGGATGCGACGTCGAGGAGACCGCCTTGAGCCTTGAAGAAATCGAAGAGGTGATTTTTGAAAAACTTTCTCTACCTCACCTTGACTTAAGTCGTCACGCACTCGGCGAGAGTAATAATAGCACCGAGCCGGACACGCTCACCCGGACGGGGCCACGTAGTCAGTGGAATCGGCGCGCCACCTTACGAACTCATTTACGTCGGCGTGCGAGTCAGGGAGAACCGCGCTTCGGGGTATTGATACCGGAAGACCTTCGATACTGGTTATACCACCCCGCGCCCAATCCCGAAGGAGGAGCCGTAGTGCTAGCGATGATGGACACGTCGGGTTCTATGGGGAATTTCGAAAAGTATCTCGCCAAGAGTTTCTTCTACTGGACCGTGGCATTTCTCCGCAAGAACTATCCGCACGTGGAATTGGTGTTTTTAGCCCATGATGTACGAGCCCGGGAAGTCGACGAAGAAACCTTTTTTCATCGTGGCGCCTCGGGTGGTACGGTTTCGTCGTCCGTGTATCGATTAGCTCTTGACGTGCTAGAGCAACGCTTTCGACCGGAACAATTTAATGCATACGCCTTTCACTTCACCGATGGGGGCAACCTCACGTCGGACAACGGATTTGCGGAGGAATGTGGGAACCGGTTGAAAGAGCGGACCAATTTCTTTGGGTATGGTGAGATTCACGACACTGAACGTTCGCCGTCGCCGCTGTATCAAGCGTTTTCTGCAGACGGCACGAACGTCATTGTCCTCAGGGGCAAAGAAGATATTTTTCGGGCTCTTATGAAGTTTTTTGGACCCGATACTCAGGAGGTCACTCGTGCTCAGAGCCTCTGATTTACAGTCTTTATTTGACAGGCTTCGACCAGCCATTGAGGAGTCTGGATTGCATCTAGATCACTTGCATGTGGACGTCGTCGATGCCGATACTTTAAACGCGTTGGCTTCGTACAGCGGGATGCCTAGCCGAATCAGCCATTGGAGTTTTGGCAAGACGTTTCATCGACTGCGCACCACCCACGATTATCGGATGACGCAAATCTATGAGTTAGTGGTGAACAATCGGCCGGCGTATGCCTTTTTGGACCGGACGACATCAAAGGCCCAAGCATTAATGATCCTGGCCCATGTGGTGGCGCACGTGGACTTTTTTCAGCACAATCGACTGTTCTATCCCACGCCCTACGACATGCTGACACGAATGGCTCGCCACCGGCATGACTTCCTGGAGCTCACGCGTCAGCATGGGGTTGCGTCTGTGGAATCTTTAATTGACGCGGCGATGGTTCTCATGGATTTTGTTGGAGAGCGTCCTCGGGTGCCGGTGGGAGCATCCGCGCCGGATGACGTCATGGGTTTTGTCATCCAGCATGCACCACACCTTGAATCGTGGGAGCGTCACGCCTTGGCCACATTGTACACGGAAGCGCGATATTTTTGGCCCCAACAGCTCACGAAGGTGAGTAATGAAGGCTATGCAACTTTTTGGCATCAAAGAATTTTGCGGCAAACCGAGCTTTCACCGGAAGAAGCGTGGGAAGTTTCCCGGTTGCATGCCTCGGTGGTACAGGTCACCCAGCCCCAGTTAAATCCGTATCGTTTAGGTCTCGCCCTGTATCAACAGCTATGGACTGACGGAGGAGTGGATCGCGTATTGGACGCCCGGACTCAATACGATGATTTAGGCCTGATCCGTTCCGCTTTTCAAGAAGGAATGGTGGAGCATTCCGGGTTGGCGCTCTACCGTCCTCAAGAATCGAGTCCCGAACCGCGTGTCGGTTCTTTCGCTGCTATTCAGAGTCAACTTTTGCGGGACTTAGAAAATGGTGGAATTCCCCATATGAGTGTTCAACAGGAAGACTCCCTGCCCGAATTGGCATTGTGGCATCATCATGATGGCCGCGATCTCGATTTTACCGTTTTACCGTTTGCGATGCGGCTGGTGGCTAGTCGCTTATGGAAAGGTAAGGTTCGGATACGGACTGTAAGACAACGAGTTCCGCACGTTGTCAGTCATGACGGGACTCAGTGGGAGGACTCGGTCGGCTAGTTGGAGGGTTCGCACCTATTCTCAGGGCGGACCCGGGGTCTAACGGAACGACCATAAATACGGGATGAGAATCGCTATGGCGACGATTGCCATCATCCACCACAAGGTGTGGTTGTAGTGCCGACCAGGGACTACGCCGGTCTTTTTCTTAGCAGTCTTCGGCCGAGGCCGAAAGGGCACGACTTTTCCAGAGGTCGGATTATGTCGGGACGCCCGCAATTGGACGCCACATGCCGGGCACGCATCGCCGCTGGGTTCTACGAACTTGCCACAGTGTTCGCAGGTCATTCTCTTCCACCCCTTCATAAGACCACTATAAAAGGACTGCTCATGCGATGCCATAGTACGCACAATGAAAATTAGGGTAGCATCCTGCCATTCTTCAATTCGTTGTGTCTTCTGTTATATTATCGCAAAACTAAACCCTGCGACTAGGTCTGGTTTGAAATCGCAGGGCTCGTTACTGGACGCCAACGACCACGCTGCAGAATCCAGCCACGTGCGTTTAGAAAATAGACCAGGCCTAAGTGGGTCTTGGCATCTGCTGCCCGCCCCTCCACTAACAAATGAGGAACTTCGTCCACAGGGACCATTTTTACCTCAATTTCCTCCGTGGGGTCCCAGTTTGTCTCGCCCAATTGCGGATTTACCGTATAATATAGGTGCACTTTGTGTCGCGAGAGCCCCACCGACGGGTAAAAACGGGACAATAGACGCATATCGCCAGCTTGATACCCGGTTTCTTCTTGGAGTTCCCGTCGGGCTCCTTCAACCGGATCTTCACCGCGTCTCAATCTTCCGGCGGGTAGTTCTAACATGCGACGACCGAGCGCAGGTCTAAACTGTTCGACCAACACGACACCTTGGTCGGTTTCGGCGATGACAGCGCATACATCTGGCAATACCAAGTACTCGTGAATATAATGGGTTCCGCGGATGGTTACAGGGACTCGACGGATTCGGTTTCTTAGCAAATTGAGGGCTCCTCTGATAAATTGTAATTCTATTATAGCAAGCTGGACGGGGAAGGGGAAACCGGTGTGGAGGAGAATCCACGACGAGGAGAACTTTTGCAGGCGGCACAGCGGGTATTTAGTCAACATGGATACCACCAAGCGACGATTCGTGCGATTGTCGAGTCCGCCAACTGTGCTACCGGAACCTTCTACCTGTATTTTGCCAGTAAAGAAGACTGTTTTCTGGCGTTGATGGACAAACTTTATGGCAATATCATGGAGAAGATTCTCACGGCCCGACGCCACGCCGAGTCTCCTGCGGAAAAGTTAGGAAGATCCTTTTGGGCGGTCGTGGAAGGGCTCTCCCGAGACACGGAATTGACGTCGGTGGTTTTGGTGAGGGCAGCGGGGGCTAACGCTCTGTTTGAGGAGCGATTGTGGCGGGTGCGTGATGCCTTCGCACAGTTTATTGTCGACGACTTACGCGAGTGTGGCTTGTCGGCCAACCAAGCCCGTATTGGAGGTCATGCCTGCGTGGGGGCGCTGGCCGAGGTGGTCGGTGTATGGGTGCGGTCCGATCAGTCGGACCAAGAATTAGCCGAGGCTTTTGAAGAAATCGAGAGGATCTTTTGGGTGGGATGGGGCTTGACGCAATTACGCTATAGGAATCAAGATCAAGACGGTAAGTAGTGGGAGTGGGTTGAAAAATGCTTGACGTTGACACTCACACCCCTGAACATCCTCATCAGGCAAATAGGCTTCTGCCTGCCGATGGTCAAGACGGGAACCAACAAGCTGGACAGAAGGAGTCGTAGAGATGGCCATAGAAGTATTGACGATAGAACCAGGGGAAGAGGCATGGCGGGTTGATCTTCGAGTGTTTGAAGGAGTTTACCATAAAGAGCGATATAGCGTGCGGATCGTTGACGTACCGCGAGCTCCTGATGGCTGGTCCTTGGACCAACAAAAAGAGGTAGTAGGACCGTACGTCTGCCACGAGGTTACTCAACATATGCGACGCGGGTCATTGCCGCCCACGGGCATGCAAATTGATGGCGAATGGCTGTGGAAAATCGAGGATTGACAACGTTTTGCATCGTGTTGAGTATTGTTCCAAAATTGCGCCTTTATTAAGGAATCAAATTCAAGGGATCCGTCATGCTAAGAACGGAGTACAATTTACTTGTGGGGCGCAAAAATTAATGCCCTGAAAAGGTTTTTAGAACAAGGACAAGATATGGAGGAGGCCTGATTCAATGCCGGGAACTGATTACAAGGCAGGTCTGGAGGACGTGGTCGCCGGGACTTCAGACATTTGCTTTATCGATGGCAAAGAAGGCCGACTTGTCTATCGCGGGTACAACGTGGTAGATCTAGCCGAGCAGACGAGTTTCGAAGAAGTGGTCTATCTTTTATGGCACGGAGATTTACCGAACCAACTTGAATACTCCCAGTTTGCTGCGTTGCTGGCGGATAATCGTGAGCTGGCTGAACCGGTCAAGAAAATGTTGAATGGACTGCCAGTGGATACCTTGCCTATGGACGCGCTTCGTACCGCGGTAAGTTTAGCCGGTATTTACGACCCCGATGGGGCGGACATGTCGACTGACGCTAATTACCGTAAAGCCGTGAGATTAGTCGCTCAAATACCGACAATGGTGGCATATTTTGAGCGGCACCACCGGGGCCAAGATCTGGTGGCACCGAATCCGAAGTTGCCGTTGGCCGAAAATTTTTTGTATATGCTACATGGAAAAGAAGCCCCAGCCTCTCACGGGCACATTTTTAACACAGCGTTGGTACTTCATGCGGACCATGAACTAAATGCTTCGACGTTTGCGGCTCGCGTGACTGCCGCCACCCTCACCGATATTTATTCGGCCATTACTTCAGCGATCGGCACCTTAAAAGGACCCCTGCACGGCGGCGCCAACGAAGCCGTGATGCATATGCTCGAAGAAATCGGCAGCGAATCTAACGCCAAGTCATGGGTGGAAGATGCGCTTGCTAACCATAAGAAGATTATGGGGTTTGGGCACAGAGTGTACCGCACTGAGGATCCGCGTGCGACTATTCTTCGGCGATTTTCTAAACAATTAGGCGAAGAATCTGGCAGCCTTAAGTGGTACAACATGCTTCGTGAGATTGAGGCGGCGATTCACGCAAACAAGGAACTCTATCCCAATGTAGATTTTTATTCGGGGTCGGTTTATGCGCTGATGGGTATTCCCATCGAAATTTTCACTCCGGTCTTCGCCATGTCGCGAATCTCGGGATGGACGGCACATGTCTTAGAGCAGTACAGCAATAACCGAATTATTCGTCCGCGGGCGGAATATACAGGTCCTACCCATCGGAGCTTTAAACCGTTGGCGACGCGTTAAGCTTTGCGTCCCATGGAAACGGGTCGATCCGCTATGGTTAAGTGGATGGACCCGTTTTGTGTTGTCAGAGACTTTGGTACACTGCTTCCAGGAGGGTGCCATGGTACGACCAAGAAAGCAGGTCTGGGGAATCACTGTAGGTCTCGGCGTACTCGGCGTGGTGGCTTGGGGTGGGTCGAGGCCCCAGGCAGTCGCCATGCCGGTTTTACGCGGCATCTCGGTGCCATTGCCGCACTCCAAGGGCGGCGGGCGGATAGTTACCGCCGATGCGTTGGCTACGGTACCACAGGCGCCTGACTATAACGCACAAGCCTTATCTCGCATAGAGCGGCGTTGGGCGCAGAAGGACGGCGCTACGGTGTGGTGGATGCCTTTTGTGCTGCGTGCCGTGGATTTCCACGAGCTCTATCCTCGTCAGGATTCGGGTTTCCGTAAAGGTTCAGGCAACTGATAATAATGGCCCCGGTGGTATACCAGCGGTTTCGCGAGTATGGTTGTTGCGCTCCATACCGGGGATCCGATAATGAGATCGTGGTCGCCGACTGTATGCACCGCTACCACATGACACTCAAAGTGAGCGGCCGCCCCTTCGATCAGGGGCAATCCCAATATTGGTCCGGAAAACCAGGCTGGACCATTCGCACCGAGCTTATCGTTGCTACGTCCCGATGAGTCACCGAGATCGTGTGCAATTGTTGCTTGGTCCTCCGCGAGTAAACTGAGGCCTACCTGAGAGCTTTCGCCGATTAGGGCATGAGTCCACCGGGTGTGGCCCACCAAGACCCCTAACAGCACCGGGTCAATGGATACCGGGGTGCACCACTCGGCGCTCATGGCGTTGACGGTGTCTACGGCCCTGGTTGACACCGCCACAACGGAATTGACGAAAAGTCTAAAGGCGGGGTGCGACCAAATCACGGAAGGCATCTCGTGCGATTCGAATGCATCCGGCGCGTGCTGGGGTTCGGTAGTTTCACTATGATCTTTAGACACAAGAGTCTCCTCTCGATGGGGATGAATGGCCATCGGGCCGCCCTGCGCGGGAACCGCCGTCAACGAGCATGACAGCCCCAACTATGAAGTCCGCTTTGGGCGATGCTAAGAAGGCTACAAGTTCGGCGGTATCATCGGCGGAACCGAGGCGGCCCCGTGGCGGGATGGGCCAGCTGAGCATATCCTGGTCAGACCGGCTAGTCTCGTTGGGGCGTAATAGATAGCGCATCCCGGGTACGGTATCACCTGGGCACACCACGTTGACTCGCACGTCAAGCGGTGCTAAATCCAGGGCCAGCATTCGGCCTAGCATGTTTAGTGCAGCCTTCGTCACCGAATATGCGCCCAGGGCCTGTTCTCCTTGGATCGCAACGTCGGAAGAGATCAACGTCACCGATGCAGGTTTGCTAAAATGCGGCAGCAGACGTTGTGTCAAGTACTGGGGTGCTAACACGTTGATCCGTAACAGGCGTTCAAAATCATCTCGGGTCGTATCTACCATATGGGCTTGAATTCCTTCAGCCGCCGAGATCACTACGGTGTCAATGGACGCTGAACCAACGGCGGCGATGAGGCGATCATAGGCCGACCACTCGTCGCTCGGTAATGCAACAAATCGCGTGATATTCCCGGTTTCACGTGCTATGGTGACGGCAACCTCTTGGCCACGCGTTGCGTCTCGACCGGTCACAATAAGATGGTAACCGTCCTGGGCAAGGCGGTGGGCGATCGCGAGCCCGATGCCGGATGTTCCCCCGGTGATCAGTGCCAGTGGAGGGGTTTTAGCCATGCAGAGTCACCTCGACCTCACGGATGGCATCGAGGGTTCGGTAGATCTCGTCGGTCGTGGTATAGGGCGCTAAGCCTAACCTAACTAGGCCTCCTTGTTCCCGTATCCCCAGGCGGTCAATTAATGTCATGGCGTAGAAATCACCATCCCATACTAATATGCCTTTTTTTGCTAATTCTTGAGCGACATGACTGGATTGAGCGCCGTCGATTGTGAAGGACACTGTAGGGGTTCGTTGCGACTGGGTTACCGGCGGGCCATAAAGCGTGGTGTGAGGCATGTGCAACAACCCCTCGTAGAGCAATCCGGCTAAGTGGTGCTCATAGGAATAAACGGCAGCCATGGCATGATGAATCTGGTCGGTGTAGGTTTGGTGACGGTCGGTTTCTAGTGCCGCGATAAAATTAATGGCCGCCGAGACCCCAGCGAGTGCCGCGTGATTTAGAGTACCCGTCTCTATTTTTTCTGGACCGGTCGATAATTGAGGGCGAACACGTAAGGTCGGGATTTTGTCCAAGAGACTGGGGGCCGCGTACAGGATGCCGATATGCGGCCCAAAAAACTTGTAAGCGGAGCAGAGCAAGAAGTCCGGTTGGAGGTCCGCGACGTCGATGGGTCCATGAGGGGCCCAATGGACCGCGTCGACTAGCATTAGACTTCCCACTTGTCTCGTCCACTCGCGAATCGTGGCGAGAGGGTTCACTGTACCTACGGCGTTGGATGCCCAGCCGATGGCCACGAGGCGGGTCTTTTTGGACAGAAGCTTCTTAAACGCATCGAGGTCAAGCGTAGCTTCGTCGGTAATCGGGGCGTGACGCACCACGATGCCCCGTTCGGCGAGCCTTAGCCAGGGTGAGATATTAGAGTCGTGGTCCAGATCCGTGACAATTATTTCGTCACCGGAGCGAAAATAGGACCCAAGAGCTTGACTGAGCATGAAGTTCAGAGTGGTCATATTCTGGCCAAACGACACCGAACTCGTTTCCGATGCACCTAACAACGCTTTCACATCGAGTCGGGCTTTATCCACGATCCTGTCCGACTCGCGGCTTGTGATGAAGTGGCCGTGCGTGTTTGCGTTGTGGTGCCTATAATATTCAGAAATGGCGTTGATGACGGGGTAGGGGACCTGACTGCCACCAGGGCCATCTAAAAAGACGAGGGGTTTTCCGTCTTCACCGGTGCGCTGTAGGCTCGGGAACTGTTGTCGGCAAAATGATAGGTCTTTCATCGCGTGTTCTCTCCATTCTTATACCGGGATCGTCGGTACCTCTATTGCTATCTCAAGGCTTCGACATCTGCCGTGTAAACTCCTTTCGGATTGACGTAGTTCATCGTTCGGTTCCCTAACTCTCGACCATGGCGCGTGGTAGAGGCCATTACCGCGGGCTGGTACCCTGCCAGACGATTCGGACGCCAGGGACATCGGGTCTGGCCTGGGAAAATTTGTCGGCGCGCGTATTCAAAGAGGCCCCGGGCTTTATGGCCGGGGCCTCCTGACGTTCTCTTGAGTTAGGGTTCTAGTGGCGGTTCATTCACACCCA
>JAKADJ010000292.1 GCA_021820645.1 Bacillota bacterium | reverse complement strand
GTCTCCGAAAGGCCATAGCCCCCCTGATATTCCACATCCAGGGCTTCCATCGTCTCCAACACAAAGCTTGACGGACTGGGCGCCCCGCCGATGGTCACCCGGGTCAGGCTCTCAAGATTGAACTCCTTTTTTTCGGGAGCCAAATTCAAGACCCCGATCATGGTGGGAACCATCAAAGCGTGGGTTACACGATGACGCTCGATCAGGCCAAAGACGGTACGAGGGACAAACTTACGGAGCATAATGTGGGTAGCCCCAAGCGCCGTAATATAATGGGGTGCTCCCCATCCGTTGACGTGAAACAAGGGTATGGTGTGAAGCATGACGGTCTCATCGCTTAGAGGTTCCGTTGCCATAACATTCATGGCGTTCATGAAAAGATTGCGGTGCGTCAAAGCAACGCCCTTGGGCCGTCCGGTGGTTCCCGAGGTGTAAAAGAGTTCCGCCACAGAATTTTCGTCGAGTTCGCGATCGGCGGCATCAGCCTCGGACGACGCACCGGCGAGGAATTCCTCATAACCGACGTACCCCTGATGGCTTCCTTCTATCCGGATTTCAATTAAACGCAGTTCGCGTTCGTTCTGTATTTGACGTGCTGTGGCCTCGAAGTCGGAATCAAACATCAGCACTTTGGGATCGGCGTCCTCGATAATGGCCTTGAGGTCTTCTACCGTGAGCCGAATATTGAGCGGCACCAGAATGGCACCGAATTGCACCACCCCGAAGTAGCCTTCTAAAAGCGGGTGATTGTTATAGCCAAGCCATGCCACCCGGTCGCCAGGGCCTACCCCGATATCTTTGAGCGCATGGCTTAAGCGCTGCACCCGTGACCACATTTGACCGTACGTGAAGATCCGGTCACCATCAAAGATGGCGGGCTTGCTTCCATATAAGCGCCGCGCCCGGTTTAAAAACCGAGCAATATTCATCGGAACCTCCATCGCTCCTCCTAATTGATTCGCTCCACAATCATCGCCATCCCTTGGCCACCGCCCACACACATAGTTTCCAATCCAATGCTCTGGTTACGCGTCTCAAGCCCGTTTAACAAGGTGGCTAAAATGCGCGCCCCGCTCATCCCGTAGGGGTGCCCAACGGCAATGCTCCCCCCAAAAGGATTTAATTTCTCCATGTCAATGTTGAGTTCCCGCTGCACGGCTAGGACCTGAGCGGCAAACGCCTCATTCAATTCCACGATGTCGATGTTATCAAGCGACATCCGTGCTTGTTTCAACACCCGTTTGACTGCCTCGATGGGGCCCACCCCCATGATGGCCGGATCAAGGGCACTGACGGACGTGGCGAGAATTCGTGCCCGAGGCCGAAGGTCAAGCTCTCGGGCGCGCCGTGCGGACATCACCAGAACGGCCGCCGCCCCATCGTTTAGGGGACAAGAGTTCCCAGCCGTTACGGTGCCACCTACACGAAAGGCCGGGGGCAATTGGGCCAACCCCTCCAACGTGGTGTTGGGTCGAGGGCTGTCGTCTTCTGTCATGATGGTGCCATCGGAAAGCGGCACGGGAATAATTTCCCGGGCCCAAAAGCCCGTTTCCCGGCTCATTGTCGCCAGGTCTTGCGAGCGCTTGGCGTAGGCGTCTTGATCGTCACGTGACACGCCATACTGGCCGGCCACATTTTCCGCCGTGATCCCCATCGAAATGTAGACCGGCGGTGCGTCCTCGGAAAGGAACCGCGGGTTTCGATAATCCTGGAATGCCGGATATCGGCTGACAAACTCAACCCCGGCTGCCACGAATACATCCCCCTCGCCAGCCCAGATAGCATGGGCTGCCATGCGCACGGTTTGAAGACTAGACGCGCAATACCGGCTCACCGTGGTTCCCGGCACCGAGGTCCCGAGTCCCGCAATGAGGCCTATCACCCGTGCCATGTTATATCCCTGCTCCCCTTCTGGCACCCCGCAGCCAACCATGAGGTCCACAATTTCCTTTCGATCGACCTCCGGTACGCGTCGCATGAGTTGGTCGACAATGTATCCGCCCACCTCGTCCGGCCGTTCGTGAATCAAGTGACCCTTTTTGGCACGGCCAATCGGTGAGCGCACCGCATCAATAATGACAGCCTCTTCCACGGATTTTTAACCTCCCGGTGCTATGATTCGGACGGGCCCCCACGAACATAGATGACCTGACCGGAAATAAATGAGGACTCGTCGGAACACAGGAAAGCCACCACGTTGGCGATGTCTTCCGGTACCCCCACACGCCGTAAGGGGATGCTGCTGGCTGCACCGGCTTTCAGTTGTTCCGGGTCAAGGCCGAGTCTTCGGGCCGTGTCCCGCGTCATATCGGTATCGATGAAGCCCGGGGCCACGGCATTCACGTTGATGTTAAATGGTCCAAGTTCAATGGCGAGAGTTCGGGTGAAGCCTTGCAGCCCCGCTTTAGCGGCCGAGTAATTGGCCTGGCCCCGATTGCCCAGGGCTGAGGTCGAAGAAGTGTTTACAATCTTGCCCCATTTTTGCTCCACCATATAACGCTGGGCTTCGCGGGCACAAAGGAAACTTCCTTTTAAATGGGTGGTAATGACGGCATCAAAGTCCTCTTCCGTCATCTTAAACAAGAGGTTATCTCGCGTAATTCCGGCATTGTTAACCAAAATGCCGATCGGGCCGAAGCGTCGTGTGGCATCCTCCATCAGGGCCTTAACGGACGCGGCGTCGGCGACATTGACGCCATAGGCCTCAGCCTGGCCGCCTTCGGCCCGAATGGTATTCACGGTTTCTGAAGCGTCTCCCTCCCGTAAATCCACCACCGCTACACGGGCACCCTCACGAGCCAGGCGAAGGGCCTCGGCCCGTCCAATTCCGCGTGCAGCGCCGGTGACAACGGCAGTACGCTTGCTCAATTCGGGATACATCAAAAATCCCCTCCTCCGTGGGATAACGACGTTAAGATCATGTGGCTATAGAAGGCGGCAATTTCGCTAATGGTCCGCGGACCCTCCGGGCGGTACCAGCGATGGACGAAATTGATGGCACCCAAGACAAAACGCGCCGCCATTGAGGCATCCTGAGCGCGAAATTGCCCTCCTTCTATGCCTGTTCGAATGATCTCTTGCAAGAGCTCGCGATAACGTTTCAAGGCTTGGCGAATTTCCCGTCGGTACGGCCGATCCAACTCCCCAACGTCACGAAAGAGCGTCACCGTCCCGGGATGTTCCAGTTGCAATCGGATATGTTGCTTAATGGCGCGGTCCATCTTTTCCGATGGGCTCACTCTACTAGAGACCACCGATTCCAGTGCGTGATTGTATGACTCCGCGGTGTTCTTCAACACCAGAAACAATAGCTCGTTCTTGTTCTTAATGTAGTGGTACAGCGTTGGCTTTTGCAGTTGTACCACGTCGGCAATGTCGTTTAAGGTCGTGGCTACGTAGCCTTTATCCTGAAAGCACCGTGTAGCCGCCTCGATGATCTGCGGGAGCTTTGAGAGCGTCTCACTCGATTCCATGACCATCCCGCCTCACCAACAAGTGTTCGACCGCCCGGTCGGTTGAGTCCACTTTATGTCATTCGCCCGAACTTTGCAATAGAATCACTTAGCGGAATTGACAGTATTTTTCCGTCGGCCAGAGTGAATCACGACTTGACCTAAGGCAAAGCGGCCGCAGCAACCTTTTAGAGGACTCCCTTCAAAGGGCCTTTAGACCATTGATTGGATTGGACCAAAGGTGAGTGCACGCGTTCTCTGTTGAGCGCTACCTCAGCAGACGTTCGCCACCAGGGGTAGCTTACTTTTCAATATTGACCCACTAGTCAATCAACGGTACCCTCACAGAGACGGCTTTATCTACCACATACACGGTAAGGGAGCGTGACTACGGCGTCCCGCTACCCCCGCGCTGAGTCCCGTCACTTC
>JAKADJ010000291.1 GCA_021820645.1 Bacillota bacterium | reverse complement strand
TTAGCCCTTATTAAGCCTCTGATAGAGCCACAATGCGGGATGAAGTGCGGAAACTTCCGTGTATTGGTGCAAATGAAGCGCGCACGTGCCGCTATCCACCAACATCGACTCAGGCTCGGGAGTAAGACATAATTCCTCAAGAGCTGACTTGGCTGATTTGCCTAAAGCCGCTGCCGCATCTTCGTGCTCAGCCTTAAATGCATACGATCCTGCCGCTCCGCAACAAGCAATGCCCAGCGGAACCGGTATAGCACTAGTCAATGCCGCCAACTGCTCCATCGCTCCTTCTCCTTGAGCCACCTTGCCGCGGCATGTGGTATGCACCAAGACTTGCCGACCTTTTTCAGATACCTGCGCCCAAAATTCTTGGGGTGCATGTGATACAATCCAGTCGGTCCACGGCATGACCACCGTAGTCGGGCTATCCAAGCCCAAATAACGCGGCCATTCATCGCGGATAGTGCCATCGCAAGTCGCATTGAGGGTCAGTAACGTGGAAACCGGGGTACGGTTCAGCGCATCATAAGTGCTGGCAGCAATGTCTTTCGCGTCTTGCAGCCGCCCGCTGGCATATGCCGCTGCTCCACAGCAGTGAGCATCCCGAGGCACCAGTTGAACCTGATATCCTAGCTGATTGAGGATCCACACGGCGGCCTTTACGGTCTCCCCGCCATAGTCTCGGTTGAAACAGTCTACAAACAACCCGATCTCTCGGTTCGGAACACTTTGGTGTAGTGAGCGGAAGATCCGGTTTTTTTTCGGATAATCAGCCTTTCTCGAGAGTCGAAAGGCTGTAGCGAAAAGTCGCGGCACTTTATCAGGCCCTACGGGCAATCGTCCTATCCAATGAGGGTGGGATAGGGCAAAGTCTCGCAGTCGACCAATTTTTGACCGGTAGCGTCGATGGCGGTCTTTATGTTGAGCAATAAGATGGGCAACCGGAACCTGTGCCGGGCAGGCTTCTTCGCAAAGTTGGCAAAATGTGCAATCGTCCACCGAAGCATCTGTTTGCTGAAAGTCGGCCGCCACTGCACTTCGCCACCACTCCGGTCCCAATGCCTTAGGCCCGGAAAACGCGGAATCGACCCGGACAATTGGGCACGCGGCAATACACAACGAGCATTTGAGACACGCATCATCATTTAGCAAGGCTGACCTCCTGTTGCACAGAGTGCCACCACTTCAATACCGAACCCAAGACTTGCCCTGCACCTCCATGAAGGTCGCCGTTCCATCTCCCGGAGGACCGGCCCACCACATCATAGTTCGAGGAATCTCGGGCAATTGACAGCAATGGCAAATCTTCGGGATCGCCGCTCCATAAGATGGTCTCCCCTGTCGCCGTATTAGTCACGGTATGATCCCAATTCACCCGCAATCCGCCGCCTAATACGCCACCGGTGGCCAAAACTGTCCGCCCCGCAAGCACTCGACCGTCGGTTAGCCACACACCGTCGTTACTTATTC
The DNA here is from genome assembly GCA_021820645.1 of Bacillota bacterium. The sequence continues at coordinate 2,440 of JAKADJ010000291.1, read as the reverse complement.
GGATGGCCTCCCCCGTTAGCAAACGGACTCCTTGACGTACCAAAAATTTTTGCCAGCGTTCTTGAATCCGAATCCCGCCCAAAGCCGGAGCAACCAGCGGAATCTCTTTGACCTTCCGTCCTAACGCCAAACTTAAGCGATTTAAGAGCTGTTCAGTATGGCGGATCCCTATGACTTGCGGCAAAAGCAGTGGATTTTGAGCATCCGTGCCCACTAGTGCTTGCTCCAGATCGTGCATTAGCCAATCCATCCCGACTTCCGTATCAAAGAACCCAGCCCAATGCAAGGCCGTCCAACGCGGAGACCAATTTCCCGGTGCTGGCCGATACCTTGCCTGCGCCTCGAGTCCACTGCTCAATTGATACCTGGCGGTCCAACTTTCTAAATCCAAATCGGCAATGCCATGCCACGACACTACCGTAACCGGCTCCGGTATTCTGCAAGCATATTGCCAGTTTGGTACGACATAGCGCGGATACAGCACGCCCGTGGCCGTCGGGCTTAAGAGGTTTGCAGCCATCACATCAACCTGAGTCTCCACCCCAATGCCCGCTAATATTTGCCTCCAGGTATCCCAACCAGACAGCCATTGGTCATAGGACAGATACCGCGAAAGAACGTCGCGGTGATCTTCAGGATGCGTGACCGGCCTCAATTTGTGATCCACACTATAAAAATCTAAGGTTCCGCTCCATAAGGGAAACGAACCTTGTCCATGAGACACCACCGTGACATTGTAGCCAGCGTCCAGCAATAACGAGGCGGACAACAGCCCTGACGGTCCTTTGCCCACCACCACCCACTCACGACTCATTTTGGTGGCTCCCCCAATCCCTGAAAACGAATGTTGCGTTGCAGCAGCCACTCCACCGCGTTGTCACCCCAGAGTGCGGATAACATGCCACGTTCACGCTCTTTTCGAAATTTCAGAAGCTCCTGATCGCTTTGATCAATCCCCAGCTGATGGCTCTGCCATGCCGCTACTCGATGGCCGCAAAAGGTTCCCTGGCAGGGCCCCATGCCAAACCAGGTGCGTGTCCGCAAATCTGTTAGCGAGCAACCGGAATAGTGCTGTATTTGCCGACTCGATACTCTTTCGCATTCACACAGCAAAGGTTCGGCGTGACCACCAGCGCCAACCCCCTCTACCCGGGGGGGCAAGGGATGATCCTGGGTTTGGCATGCCGTGGAGTAATGCAAGTATCCTGCAACCCTATCCGCCACTTGTTGCGCCATCAACCGAAACGTGGTCCATTTTCCCCCAATGACGGAAAATGCCCCTGATAATGGATGCTCTACGACCACAAAATCCCGGCTGATGTCTCGAGTCGGAGTGCTGCCGCTACCCGGTGCCCGATATAGCGGACGAACTCCAGTAAAAGCCCGCAACACTCGCCACTGTCCCATATCGGGAAACATCTCCTGACCTCGCTCCATTAACTCGAAAACTTCTTGAATGTCCGGTGATGGGGCTGCTGGCAAATCGGTTTCCCGGTCGGTGGTTCCCCAGATACTGATGTGGTCATGAGGAACTAAAATATCTCCATCTCCAGGCATGTCTAGCCGGTTAATCACTTGGGGTTGGTGACGATGAGAAAACAACACCATGACACCACGCGACAGTGTTAAAGGCACCGGATCACCCCATAGGGCCGCCACTTCCCCGGCCCAGGGACCAGCCGCATTCACCACGGCATCTACGGCCAATTCTTGGGTTCCTTGAGCAGATTCGAGAATCACCTTGCAAATCTTGCCGTTTACTTGCGCCGCACCAACCAATCGGGTATGGGTCAACACCCTGCCCCCACCCGATTCAACTCCCCGGGCAAGTGCCTGCAATAACGGATACCCATTGATCACACCATCGTTCACTGAAAAAACCCGACTCCAACGAGAGTTGAGTCCTTCTACTGCGACACTAGCCGCCACCGGAATGTGCACCGCCTGACAACCTTGTTTCCATTTGTCGATGAGGCGATCAGGCACTTCAGGGGGAGCAGCAAACAGCCCTCCAGTATCCTCAATGTAGGAAGCCGCGATGCGTCGCAAGCAAAGGTTCTCAGTTTGGCATTGGCCCGCCGCTACCGTATCAGTCAAGACATATCTTGCCCCACTGTGCAAAAGGCCATGAAAACGCCCCGAGGTCCCATGAGCCAAGTCTCCTTGATCCACCACCGTCACCGGTACGCCTCGCAGCATGAGATCCCAAGCTGCCCCAAGACCAGTTGCTCCTGCTCCCACCACCACCACCAAGGCAGCATCTCCCCTTCACGGCAAAAGCCCGGGGCGCCCCCTAGTAAAGGGACACTCCGGGCTCTCCATTTCTCAACCCGCAACCAATTGTCGTCTTCCCTGTATTATACGATAGGCGCCGGGATCCAGGCAAACGCCACTTCAGTCAAGAGTTTTTCTCCAGACTGTAATCTGCCGCAAGATGTCT
>JAKADJ010000290.1 GCA_021820645.1 Bacillota bacterium | reverse complement strand
ATCTTTAACGATTCCACATAGAGCGTAAGACTCTGAATTTCTGTGGGAGATAGGACCGCGCCCCATGTCGGCATGGCTCCATCGCCGTTGCGGATGGTCTCGGCAATGCGCTTCCCACTCCATTCGCTGGCCGGCAGTTGGTCTAAGCGAGGCACGGTGACGCTTGGAAGCGAAGAAAAACCTTCTCCATCCCCACGGGGGCCATGGCAGGACAGACAGGCCCGGACAAAGAGTGCCGCTCCCCGCGCAATGGTTGGCACGTTAGCCTGAATCCGAGGAATTTTGGGAGGCACCACCCGATGTCGAAATGGATTGGGCAGGGATGCTCCCTCCACATGCTTTGCGCCGACGCCCGTCCACACCAGGATCCCCAACACCACCATCCATTTAGACCAACCGCGCTGCATGATACACCTCCTCTTCTTTGGTCAATGACAGATTAGTAATGTGGAGTCTACCTTGGGCATTGACATCGACCACGCGAAACCCAAGGCCCAGGTACGGATGAGTGGCCCCTTGAGGCCAGGGCCGTAACGCGACTAGTTCACCAGGTGCCGGTAGGGGCCACGAGGTCGGCAATCCAGCCGCGTGATACACATTTGACGTTTGGCAGGTGATGAGTTGATGCACATGTCCATAGAGCACTGATACCATTCTAAATGGCTGTGCGAGCTGGCGCAGGGCCGCACCATCATAGGTGTACCAGTTCCACGGGGCAAACACGTTGTATAACGGAGCATGGCAAAAAAAGATTAACGGAGTGGCCGGATCCAATGTATCCAGCTGACTTTTCACCCAATTTAGTTGGTCACGGCCCAAGAAAAAACCGCGTGACACGTTATCTAATCCAATGAACCGGACGCCTTTATGGGAAAATCCATAACGGAGATCTCCAATCATGCGTTCATAAAGCGTGCCGCGGTCTAAAAGCGCGTCGTGCTCTCCGGCCACCGCGTGCCACGGAATCTTAGTCGATTCGAGTGCCTGTCGAAATAGGCCGAGCCGATCCTTGCGTGTGGAATCCGAAGGCGTCATTTCGGTCAAATCACCGGTCATGAGGATAAAGTCCGGCACGGGTGTCAGACCTTGGATAGCCTCTAGAGCCAAGTAAAGACTCTCTGCCACCTCGCGATTGGCATCCCCGGTATACCCCAAATGGCTATCCGTCAAATGGACGAACCGAAATGGGGTCACAGGAAATTCGTTGGTCATGGCGTTGGCGTACACCGGAACGTGACGAAAAATTCCTCCCGCCACCAGTCCGGCGCTCACACCAAGCCCCATCAAAAAGCGGCGGCGTGTCATCCGTAGATTCGGTTCCATGCGTGACGATCGCGATGGCATAAAAAATCCCCCCCTGCCAAGATTCTCCCAGGGAGGGATTTTTATTCGTCTTAGAGGGGCGGCTGAATGTCATGGCGAACGCCTTCGCGATACAAAAACATCGCCTGGTACGCCGTCCAAGACAGCATGATGCCCGATCCCACTAAGACCGCGATGCCGCCAATGAGGGGAATCGCGCTTAGAAGAGTCATCACCAACAAAAACACCACGAGCACCGCAAACTCTAAGAGCACAAATCGGAGCGCGAATCCCCAATGACGGCGCACCCAAGAAAGGGCTTCACCGAAACCCTCACGGGGACCCATCTCCCCATAAAACGCAGCGCCTACCCAATAGAGCAACAGAGCAAACCAGAGCATAAGCACCCCGATTAAAAACACAAGCGCCACAATACTCAAGAGTGATCCCAGAATGGGGATCGCGGCACCTATGAGCGACAGTACAAACGTAATCGCCCAGAGCACCAGGAATAAGACGATAAACCCCACAATAGCCATCACCACCAAAAGAAAGGCCCGCCAAAAATTCTTGACCCCAAACTTAAAAAATCGCAACAACCCGAGTAGGGTGTCATTGTCCTTGAGAGACGCTGCCGCGGCCCCATACAACCCCCCCATGACAAAAGGAAACACAATCAGCGCCAAGGTCAAATAAACCAACGCAATCTTGACCCAAATCGCCGGCTTCAGGTGAGGAATGGCCGTGGCCGTAAACGACTGCAAATTGAGATGGGTGAAGGATTGCGGTAACGAACTCCCTAACCGACTCAAAACAAACAGTTGAAACAATGAGGTGATGAAAAGATACCAAAACGCCATCACTAAAATCCCTGGTTTTTGCCACACCTGCCGCCAAGCCATGCGAAATAATCCCGTTGCAGACACCCGTGTCCCCCGCTTCCTGTCCCCATATGCTTACCGTACCGACCTCGTGGTGTTTCCGTCAAGTCCTCTTGCGTGCATTTGCCCCGTCATCCATAATAGGCATGTTGCGAAAATCTCCGAATAACGTGAAAGGATTTGAGACTTTGACTCGTATTGTAGTCATTGATGACGAAGCTGGTATTCGACATATCATCAAACTCGCCCTGTCCCAGTATGATGTAACGGTTTTGGAAGCTGAGACCGGAATTACAGGCCTCGACCTCGCGTTGTCTCATAATCCTGATTTAATCATTCTGGATTTTCGCCTCCCCGATATTGCTGGCGACATGGTGGCCGAACGGTATCGGGCCGCCGGCGGCGTTGCTCCCATCATTTTACTCTCTGCATCCGCAGAGATCGATAAGTTGGCCCAACACCCAAACATCACCGCAGTCCTCGCTAAGCCTTTTCGACTCATCCAATTATGGCAGACGATAGAGACCGCGATTAACCGCCCACTGGCACCGGCCGTATCGTGACCGTAAACACCGATCCTCCTCTCTCTCTTGGCTGATACCGAATCTCTCCTCCTATCCTATCCAAAACTTTTCTCGCCACATAGAGTCCGAGTCCAATCCCACCGGATGGGGATCGCTGAGACGGATTCGGCATGTTAGCAAAAAGACCCGAAACGATTTCAGGAGAAATCCCCGGGCCCCGATCCTTAACGATGAGATCCACCAGGCCAGTCCCTTCTTCGATGATGATTTCGATGCGAAACTGGACACCAGAAAAACGGTTGGCATTGGACAAAAGCGCCTGAATCACTATAGTCAGAGACTCCTGATGGCCCCAAACCATCATCTTCTCCGGACCTAAATAATGCCATACACGCTCAGGTCGCAGATGCTGTCGAGTCTCTAGCTCGAGTTGGACCAATCCCGCAAGATCCACGGCTTCGAGACGCGGAGCCCAATCGGCGTCTTGGAGTTGGGACGCTAATAAAATTTCTTTCAGGAGACGAGATAGCCGCGACGATTCGGTGCGGATGGTGTGGAGGTTTGCTGCCAGTTCTGCACTAAGTTCCGCGTCATGTTGGGTCAACCAATCCGTTATCCCATCAATGATGGTGATCGGCGTCTTAAACTCATGCCCGATTAGGGACAAGAACGCGTCGCGTTCTCGTCTCACGGCCAGATTTTCCGTGATATCCGAATATACCGCAATCCGTCCACAATCTTTGCCGGCAAGAGACCGCATGGGTCGCGCCCGATAACGGACGTAGCGGGGAGGAACCGTGCGAAACTGCAACACCCGATCGACCATGCCAGAAGAATTTTCCATGACCTGGTCCCCGTCCATGACCAGCTGGGACATCTTTTGACTAAGATCCCCGGAGTTTAGGGAGAGATCCGCTCGTGAGAGATTCCACAGTGCTAAAAACGCATCATTCGCATACACGACCCGATCAGGGTTTGAGTAGGCAGCAGCCATCCCCGTTAAATCTAAGAGCGTGGTGATCGCCATGCGTTCCTCGGCGCGTGACTCCACTAAGAGAGCCCATTGAATCACGAGACTCATCGTATCCGCAATGTTTTTCCACCGCACCACCAAGTCGGGGTCCGATCCGGGAGACTGATCCCAGTATAGACTGAGCGACCCCATCACCTGGTGGTCATTGGATAATAAGGGAAAGGCCCATGCGTCCGTAATCGCCTCAGATTCCGCCCAGGGCTG
>JAKADJ010000289.1 GCA_021820645.1 Bacillota bacterium | reverse complement strand
GGAAACTCCCTTACCCGTCCCCGGCGTTGCTAGGGGTGTCGGGATTCCGTGGGTGGTGTCCCGGACGATGCCCTGCTGTCGTTACCCAGGGGGCTGTACGCCGTGACGGTGCCACCGGTGAAGCCGCCCCCATGGGGGACGTCATGGTGTGCCCGATCATCCAGCATATTGGCCTTGGATTCCCGATCCATCTCGGCCATTTTCTCGGCCGGGATGATGTAGCCGGGGTCCCCCCGATTGGAACGGTAGATCATCAGGATCACCGCCAAGATCAGGGCGGCCAGGGTCAACCACCAGACCCGCCAGGTCAGACCAAAACCCACCACAAAGGTCAGGCCGCCAATATACAGCGCGATGGGCGTGTTATTGGGCATATGGATGGCCTTGAAATGATCCGGACCCTTATCCATCACCCCATGCTCACGACGCCATGCCGCTTCGTCTAAGGCGTTGATGTGGGGCACCATAGCAAAGTTGTAAAAAGGCACGGGGGTATCCGTCAGCCACTCCAGGCTGCGGGAGGTGCCCCAGGCGTCGGCAGTGCGTACCCGGTTGATTTGGCGATCGCGAATACTCACGTACAGCATCCACAAAAACGCCAGTACGGAGAGCACATAGACGAAAATACCGATTTCCTGGACATCAAACCAGCCACTCCACTGGGGGTTGAAGGGCCAATCCAAGCGCCGCGTTTCGCCCATGAAGCCGAGCATGAACATCGGGAAAAAGACCAGGAAGGTGCCCCCCGAGAAGAGCCAGAACATGATCTTGCCCCAGGTCTCACTGAGCTTGAAGCCATAGATTTTGGGGAACCAGAAGATGATGGCACTGAAGACGGCATATACGATACAGAGCAACATCATGTGGAAGTGAGCGACCACAAAGACGCTGTTATGCACCATGTAATTGATGGCCGGAATGGACAGCATCATGCCTGTCAGGCCACCAATCAGCAGGAGGAACAAGGCCCCGATGGACCACAGCATGGCAGCGGAAAACGTCAGCCGACCGCGATACATGGTGAAGGTCCAGTTGAAGACTTTGACCCCGGTGGGGATGCCGACGAGCATGGTGGCAATACTGAACTCCGTGCTCACGTAGGGGCCCATGCCCATGGTAAAGAAGTGATGCAGCCAGACGATCCAGGACACCCCGGCGATGGCAAAGGAGGCCAGGACCATGGTGGCGTAGCCAAAGATGGGCTTTTCTGAAAAGGCCGGGATGACCTCGGAGAGCATGCCAAAGGCGGGCAGGATCACGAAGTAGACCTCGGGGTGTCCCCAGAGCCAGAACAGGTTGGTGTAGAGCATCAGGTTGCCGCCAAAGCCCGCCGTAAAGAAGTGCGTGCCCAAGTAGCGATCCGCACCGACCAAGGCCAGAGCGACCTGCAGGCAGGGGAAAGAGGTGAGGGCGATGATGTTGGCCGATACCGCCGTCCAGGTGAAAACGGGCAGCCGACCCCAGGTCATGCCTGGCGCGCGCATCTTGACCACCGTAGCCAGGAAATTGATGCTGCCCAAGGTCGTGCCCAAGGCCACCAATTCCAGAGTCCAGATCCAGTAGTCGACCCCGACTCCGGGGCTGTAGGCCATCTCGAAGATGGGGGCATAGCCAAACCAGCCGTTGTGGGAAAAGTCCCCTACAAACAGGGAGATCATGATCAAGAACACGGCCGCAGTGGTGATCCACAGACCCAAGGCATTGAGATAGGGATAGGCCATGTCTCGGGCGCCAATCTGCAGCGGAACGATGATGTTCATCAGACCGACTAGCAAGGGGGTGGCGGCCAGCAGGATCATGATCAGGCCGTGGGCACTGTAGATCTGGCCAAAGTGGAAGGGGGTCAGATAGCCGTGAATGGCGCCCATCACCTTCAAGCCATTGTCGCCTGGTCCGACGGCCAGGGCCTGCTGGGTACGCATCATGAGCCCGTCAATGAAGCCACGGAAGAGCATGATCAGACCCAGAATGATGTACATGATGCCCAGTTTCTTGTGGTCAACCGTGGTAAACCACTCCTTCCAGAGGTATCCCCATTTGCCGTAGTAGGTCACACCGGCGACCAGGGCGATGCCAGCTAGCACGATTACCACGAACAGAGGGGCGAGGATGGGATTCGTATAGGGAATCTCGGAAAGGGCCAAGCGTCCCAGTAATGGACTCCAAGGTCCGGGTACGTTCACCAACATAGTGTTTTCTCCCGCGATTTAAGCGCGATGTTCTGCGGCTTGGATCTTCAAGTAGTGGAACATGTTTTCGGTCATGAACATGGGTAGCGGCCATTTCTTGCCATTCATGACTTCGAGCATGACGTGGTCAAAGAGTCCAGGCTCCACATGTCCGTATTCCGGCGTCTTTTCATGCACGTTGATGTAGGGTTCGGCAAACCGGTTGAACTGTCTGTAGTCCATGGTCCGTGGGTTGGCTTCAACACTTTTGGCCCAGTGTTGGAAATCCGCCATGCTGACGATGTGGGTCTTGAACAGCATCCACGACGTGCCCGCACCGCAGTAGTCGGCGGCAATGCCCTGGTAGGTCCCCAGATGGTCGCTCATCAGGGCATCCTTGGTGCGCATGCCCGGCATCACGTCGATCATGCCGACCAACTGTGGTACGAAGAAATCCGTGGTAACGGCCGTGGACGTCAGCTTGAAAAATACTGGCGTATGGGCCGGGACAACGAGCTCATTGGCAACGGCCATGTGGTGGTATTGCGGGTAGACAAACAGCCATTGCCAATCGGTCGCAATGACGTCGATGTCGACGGGATCACCATGGGGTTTGACGTGCTTGGTGATGACCGTTGGATTATACGGATTGACCGCAAAACTCCCATTGATAGAGACCGCCCAGGCCAGGAAGCCGACGGCGACGATGGGGATCCCCCAAAACGCCACCTCCAAGGTATTGGAGTGGGACCATTTGCCGTCATATTGGCCGCGGTTGCTACCTTTGCGGTACTTCCACATGAACCAGACAATCAACAGTGCGGTAATGCCGACGATGGCCAGCATGACCCCAACGTCGATCATCATATAGATGTAGCTAGCATGAGCACCCACACCACGGGGATTGAAAATCCACCAGGGAGAGTGTTTCGCGCAGCCCGCTAGGGGCAGGGCGAGTAGTGGCGCCAGGGCGAAACGCCCAAGGCGGAATATTTTGCGGAATGGCATGTGTTACTCCTTCGTCATCCAGAGATATCTTGATCTGAACATTGTCGTTTATAGCCTACACCCAGCTATATACACAAGGTCGAATTTTCTATGATTTGCTTACCGTCTTATATAAAAATAATCACTTATATTCCGTGATTCTGATGTTCTAAGGAGATGTTATTATTAAAATATAATAGGACATTATTATTATAAGTAGTGTCTCTACCGTTGAGGGAAGGCGATCAAGGCGGGGTATCATAAAAAGTTCACACTGTTTGTTTATCATTTCGAGGAAAATTCATCGCAGGAGCGGCCCATCTCCGAGGATCTGAAGATCCCACACAGCTCCCTTTCCCAATTCGCTGGTCAGACCAGCACCGATGACTTACCTCCAGAGCGATTGGCTGCAGGGGTCCGCGATTTTGCGGTGCACGACACGATGGAAATGGCGCAGGAGCACCATCTCGCAGTGGTGCGCCGCTATCTCGCCGAGCAGCACCTCGAAGCGACCGAGAGCAACGTCGCCCAAGCCTTGAAAATACTGCAATCGGACCTGAGTGAAGACGACGTGGCAGATATTCGTCAACAGTTGCAGCAACTCGATCGTCAGCCGCGCCCATGTCACGTACGGGGAAACTTCTCCGCAAGACTTGAATCCCTTCCAGCAGAGCAGTAATACCGCCGAGGCTTGAGGGATGCGTTTACCGGCGTGCGCGCCAGCGCGAGCGCGCCGGGATTTTCCCCAGCTTGCAACGTTCGCGATATTTGCCTGCCACGTCGGAAACCTCTTCCAGAAGGCCCGCAGAC
>JAKADJ010000288.1 GCA_021820645.1 Bacillota bacterium | reverse complement strand
CCTCATGCATGGGACAGCCCACCAAGGCGTAGGTTGCACCCTGGGGGGTTTTGCTATACCGTTCCAGCCCCCTCTTGAGGATGGCAACCAGGGTGGATTTACCCCCTCCTACCGGGCCCATCAACAAGAGAATGCGTTTACGCACTTCGAGACGCTGTGCGGCCGAATGAAAGTACTCCACCAATTGGTCCAAGGACCGATCCAGGCCGAACAGATCTTGGTCGAAGAATCGGTACAAGCGGGTTCCGTCGGCCCGGGTTTCGATGCCGGCGTCTGCAATCATGTCGTAGATGCGGGCGTGGGCGAGACGAGATATCTTGGGATTTTCTCTTACCTGGTTAAGGTATTCGCGGAATGTTCCTTGCCAGGTGATGCCGCTTTCCTGGTTGTGATATGCGTCGATGCGTGCCCAAATGTCCATGGATGAAGCTCCCTCCTTTTCCCTCAAGTGGTGGCGGTTTGCGGTTACAAGGTAGCCTTACTGTGGGCCTGGCCGTCATAGGTGAGAACGAGGCGCCGCCCGGCGCTCTGGGTTTCTAAGTGTACCGGACGTCCCCACAACGTTCTGACATGCTGTAAAGTGCGTTCCGCGTATGGCAGATCGAGGTCGATGCCCTCGTGACGATGGATAAGGTAAAGTTCGCCGCGGCGATGAAAGTCTCCGTCCTCCACTTCAATCACCGGAATCCCGGCATGCACTAACGACGCGACCAACTGGGCGCGCACTTCTTCCCAATGGCGAGTCTTGACGACGACCTGATCGCGGTCGGCCCCGAAGAGATATAAGTGTAGATCCTCCACCAACGACTCGGTCAAATAATTCCGGATGAAGCTCACGTCATCGTCGACCGATCGCACCAAGAACAAGGTGTCGTCCCCTTGGGTTTCAGCGAGATTTCGAAAAATTGCAAAGCCGATTGCATAAGGATTAAGCTGATACGGGATTGGCGCGGTGACAGACGCGTGGAGCCGGGCGTAGTTGACGACATCGGCGTCACTTAGGTCGAGGCAGCGCATGAGTCTTAAGTGCCAATAGCTGGCCCAGCCCTCATTCATAATTTTGGTGCGCATTTGGGGCCAAAAATACAGCATTTCGTCGCGCACCATGCCCACGACATCGCGTTGCCAGTCGTCTAGTTGGTCGCTATGGGCCACGATGTAACGCAGCACGTCTCGGTCTCCTCCATCGTGGGGACGCACCTCATACGACCGAGATTCTTCCAGTTTCCAGAGTTGAGTCCAGCCCGGATCATTTTGACTGGCAACGGGAGTGTTATCCCGTGGTGCAAGCGACGGGGTAGGCGGCACGACATGCTCTTGAATCGCTAAAACGGCATCTAACAGGCTTTCGACTTCGGACTTGCCATGCTCAAATTCGTATTGTCGGACCCGATCCGCATGCCGGGAGACGACTTCGAGCATGTCGCGTTGGGTTTGACTAAAGTGCACATTATGGCGGAAAAAATCGACGTGACCCATCACATGTGCCCGCACAAAGGTGTTTTCTAGGTCCGAGTTACTGTCCAACAAAAACGCATAGGCCGGATCCGCATTAATCACCATTTCGTATAATTTATTCAGACCATAGTCATAGCGTGTCTTCATCGCGTAATAGGCTTTGCCGTATGACCAATGGGACATCCGGCCCGGAATGAGGTAGGCCGCAAACTCATAGAGCACGCTCGCGGGAACCGTTTCACAATGCACGGGAAAGGGGTCAAGGCCTTGACTTCGGGCGAGTTCCCAGATTTGCTGGTCGGTGGCGTACGAACGAGAATCCATGACTTAGCCCTCCTCGTCGGTGCGGGGAAAAAACTTCTTTAGTGCCACATAGATGTCCGACTTGGCTCCAATGGTTATCGTTTGAAACCGGGGGTGATGCAGTTTAGAAAATGCCGACATGAGCGTACTGGTGTATCCCCCTTCACGTATTTCTGCATAGCCAAAAACGTTGACTAGGGGCAACATGGTGTCCAGATATTCGACAGTGCGGCGATTGTCGGCGTCCGACCAATTATCGCCATCGGAAAAGTGCATGGGGTAAATGTTCCACTGGTGAGGGGGATAACGTTCCTGGATGACCTCCCAGCAGAGCTCGTAGGCCGATGAAACCTTGGTGCCCCCACTTTCGCCTAGTTGAAAGAAGTCCTCTTGGCTCACTTCGCGGGCCTGAGTGTGGTGCACGATGAACACAACTTCGACCGAGTGATACTTCGTTTGTAAAAACCGCAGCATCCAAAAAGCAAAGGTACGGGCGGTTTGTTTCTTAAAATCTCCCATCGATCCCGAAATATCCCGCATCGCGATGACGACGGCGTTGTTATCTTCGACGGTGGTTTCTACCCAGGTTTTAAAGCGCAGGTCATCGGGATTCCATTGTCCTAGACCGGGCTTGCCTTGTCGGGCATGACGCAACAGGTTTTCCTTCAGACTGCGTCGTTTGTCGAGGTTGCCCATGAGTCCCCGCTTACTAATGTCACGGAATTGGAACGCCGGACGCGGCAGTATCGACTGCAATTTGGGTTTAAGGTATGGGAGACCGAGTTCTGCAAACAAGAGATCGGAGATGTCCTCGAGGGACACGTTGGCTTCAATATAGTCGATTCCGGGAACTTCCCCTGGCTTGCCTTGACCCTGCCCGGGACCGTTTGGCGCTGATCCGGGAATCTGGCCGAGGACGTCCCCGGGCTTTAGCTCGCCCTGGTCTTGAGCGGCGCGGTCGGCCTGCCAGGGATTGAAACGAAATCGATATTCTTCTAGATTACGGATCGGGACCCGAACGATGCGGTCGCCGTCCGCCGTCACAATACTATCCTCCGTGATAAGATCCGGCAACTGTTGTTTGAGCGCTTCTTTAATTTTTTGTTGGTGCCGTGCCTGATCTGCGGATCCTTTGCGTTGCAATGTCCAATCGGGAACGTACCCGGCCATGTTATTACCCCCCTTTCGTCGAGAGCAGGTAATAACATCCTATGCACGTGGCGCGACTTTTTTGCATGATTCTTGCGGATTCGAGCTCGTCCGACGACTCGCAATCGACCTTAAGCTTGGTCGTTTGACTCCTCAAAAAGCCGCCGAAATTGTTCGGGGGTGAGACGTACCTCTCGGGACTTGGCCCCGTCCTGGGGCCCGATAAAGCCTCGTTCTTCCATCGAATCGATAAGGCGTGCGGCGCGCGTATAGCCAACCCGCATGCGGCGTTGCAGCATGGAAGTGGAGGCTTGACGGCTTTCTACAACAATCCGCACAGCATCGTAGAAGAGACCGTCGGTTTCTTCGATGGGAGAGTCTTTGGCGGTATCAGCCGCAGCAAATTCAAGCGGTTCGGTCGCCTTATCTTCCCGATATTGTTCCACTAAATAGGACACCACGGCCTCAATTTCTTTTTCATGAATGAAGGCACCTTGGAGACGAAGGGGCTTGCTAGCGCCCAGGGGATGAAACAACATGTCGCCTTTACCTAAGAGTTTTTCGGCCCCGGCCGCATCGAGGATGGTGCGCGAATCCACCTGACTCGATACCGCAAACGCAATACGACTCGCAATGTTAGCTTTAATGGTACCCGTTATCACATCGACCGAAGGGCGCTGGGTGGCCACCACTAAGTGCAAGCCGGCCGCCCGCGCCATTTGGGCCAAACGTGCGATGCACTCTTCGACTTCCGTGGGGGCAACCATCATGAGGTCGGCTAACTCGTCGATCACGATGACGATGAGGGGTAGCCGATCTTCAGCATTCTGGTTATAGCGCTGAATGTCACGCACACCGGCATCGGCAAAGAGGCGGTAACGTCTCTCCATTTCCGCCACCGCCCAGCGCAAGGCTCCAGCGGCTTTTTTAGGATCGGTGACAACCGGGCTTAACAAGTGCGGGATTCCGTTATATACCGAGAGCTCTACGACCTTGGGGTCGATGAGGATAAGGCGGGCCACTTCGGGGCTTGTCCGATATAAAAGGCTGGTGATGAGGACGT
>JAKADJ010000287.1 GCA_021820645.1 Bacillota bacterium | reverse complement strand
CGTGGTGTTGGCCTCAAAAATCGCCAATGATCCCAGGTTAACAATTTCATACTCGACGCGAAAGGGATTCACAAAGCCGCGCTTCGGTAATCGGCGCTGCAAGGGCATCTGACCGCCCTCAAACCCCGGGCGAACCGACCCGCCGGCTCTGGCTTTCTGGCCTTTGTGGCCGCGGCCCGCCGTTTTACCCAATCCCGATCCGAGTCCGCGTCCGCGCCGGGTCTTCGCTTTATGTGCCCCCGGATTCGATGCTAGATCGTGTAATCTCATTTGGCCTCACTCCCTTCAGTCCCGTCTTCTACCTTGACTAAGTGCCGTACTTTGTGCAACATCCCGCGCATCGAGGCGTTGTCCTCGTGTTCCACGGTCCGCCACATTTTGGTGAGTCCGAGTCGTTTCACGGTGTCTTTCTGATCCTGGGCATACCCAATGGGACTCTTCACCAAAGTGATTTTAAGTTTAGCCATGGTGAGCGCCTCCTAGGACCTGCTGCAGAGTCAGCCCACGCAACCGAGCACGGTGCTCAGCACTATGCAACTGCTTTAGTCCGTTCATAGTGGCCGCCACTACGTTGTTTGGGTTAGCGGTGCCAATGGACTTCGTCAGCACGTCTTTGATGCCTGCAGCCTCCAGTACCGCACGGACGGGTCCTCCTGCGATCACTCCGGTACCCGGCGTTGCTGGCTTCAAGAGCACCCGACCCGCACCGAATTCCCCAATCACTTGGTGCGGAATGGTGGAGCCTAGCCGCGCCACTCGAACCATGTGCTTTTTGGCGTCCTCCATCCCCTTCCTAATCGCTTCCGGGATTTCAGCCGCCTTGCCGAGCCCCACTCCGACCCGACCATTCTCATCGCCCACCACAACCAGGGCGCTAAAACTAAAGCGACGTCCACCTTTAACCACCTTGGCCACGCGGTTAATGGCCACGACTTTCTCTTTAAACTCACTTGCTGCCCGATCTTGTCCTTGAAATTGTGGCCGTGCCATGTCGTTCCTCCTAACTTAAAATTCGAGTCCAGCCTCACGCGCTCCATCGGCCAGTGCCTGTACCCGGCCATGATATCGATATCCACCGCGATCGAAGACGACCTTGGTCACACCAGCGCTTTTGGCGCGTTCCGCCACCAATTTACCCACGATCCTGGCTTTTTCCACAGTTAAACGCCCCGGCTCCGCTTTTAGAACCGACTCCAAGGTTGAGGCTGCCGCTAGCGTGCGGCCCGTGCTATCGTCAATCACTTGAGCATAAATGTTCAAATTTGACCGATAGACATTAAGGCGCGGTCGTTCTGGCGTGCCATGAATCCTCCCTCGAATCCGAAGATGTCGATGCTTGCGAGCCGCGTTCCTGTCAAATCGCTTATACACGAGCTATCCCTCACTTCTTTCCAGTCTTCCCGACCTTACGAATGATGCGTTCACCCTTATAGTGAATACCTTTGCCCTTATAGGGCTCTGGGGGCCTCACGCCGCGGATCTTGGCCGCGATTTCGCCCACCAACTCTTTGTCAAACCCGTTGACATAGACGTTAGTCGGATTCGGAACCTCGAAGTCGATGCCGGTCGGCGGCATAAACTCTACGGGATGCGAGTATCCCACCGTCAACACCAGTTTCGTACCTTGTTTCGACGCCCGATATCCTACGCCCGCCAGTTCTAAATGGCGTTGAAATCCTTTGGACACGCCTTCCACCATATTGGCCACCAGCGTCCTCGACAGACCCCATTGTGCGCGCGCCCGACCGCTTTCATCTACCGGCGTAATGGTCACCACGGAATCCGTTAAGTCGACATGCACATCGGGCTCCAGGGTCCGCTCTAGGGATCCCTTAGGCCCCTTGACATGGACGTAGCTTCCGTCAACCTTGACCTCAACCCCGGTAGGGACCTTGATCGGCTGCTTCCCAATCCGTGACATTGTTATCCTCCTCTTAAAGCCTTACCAGACGTAGCAAAGCACTTCGCCACCGACTCGCGTTTCTCGGGCTTGTTTCTCGGTCATGATCCCGTGCGATGTCGACAGCACGGCGATACCAAGCCCCCCCAGTACGCGTGGCAACTCATCGTGCCCGGCGTACACCCGCAGGCCCGGCCGGCTAATCCGCTTTAAACCGCTGATCACACGCTCTCGGTCCGGCCCATACTTCAAAAATAGTCGAAGCATCCCATGTTTGCCGTCCTCAATCAACTCTACATCCCGGATAAATCCCTCTTGCTTCAAGATGCTTGCTATTGCCCGCTTCATGCGCGACACCGGCACATCGACATGGTCTCGATACACGGTGTTACCATTGCGAATCCGGGTCAACATGTCCGCTATTGGATCTGTCACTGCTATTCTCCTTTCCCCGAGTTACCAGCTGGCTTTACGAACCCCGGGGATTTCCCCTTGGTGCGCGAGTTGCCGAAAGCATAAGCGACACAACCCAAAATCCCTAATGTAACCGTGAGGGCGTCCGCATAACTGGCATCGATGATACTTGCGCACCGCGAATTTGGGGGTGCGTTTGGCCTTGGCGATCATAGATTTTTTAGCCACGAGCCACCTCCTGTTTTTGTGGGGTAAATGGCATTCCAAGCATGCTTAGTAGCATCTGGGCCTCTTCATCGGTTTGTGCACTAGTCACCAAGGTAATGTCCATCCCGCGTAGCTTCTCTACTTTGTCATAATCCACTTCAGGAAAGATAATTTGCTCCTTGATGCCTAAGGTGTAGCTCCCCCGGCCGTCAAAACCCTTGGTGGATAGCCCACGAAAGTCGCGGACCCGAGGTAGTGCCATGAAAAACAATTTCTCCACAAAATCGTACATCCGTTGGCCTCTCAGAGTCACTTTGGCTCCAATCGGCATGCCTTCTCGCAATTTGAATGAGGCAATCGACTTTTTTGCTCGGGTCACTAACGGTTTCTGCCCCGTAATAAGTGTAAGCTCGTTCACCGCCGCATCCAAAAGTTTGGGATTCCCAATCGAATCCCCTACCCCCATGTTTACCACGACTTTGACCACTTTGGGTACTTGCATGGGATTCCGATAGTTAAACCGCTCGATCAGGGCTGGCACAATTTCTTGTTGATACCGATCCCGTAGCGCCGACTCAATAGCCATGATGTCCCCCTGTTCTTCTTAACATAGAGCCTAAATCGTGGCTCCACACTTTTTACACACGCGCACCTTTTTTCCGGTGTCTAAGATCTTGTGCCCGACCCGGGTGGCCTTTTTGCACGATGAGCATACTAGCATCACGTTGGATACATGCATCGGTGCCTCTTTGGTGATAATGCCACCTTGAGGAACATCTGCGGTGGGTTTCTGGTGACGTTTAACGAGATTCATCTTCTCGACCACCACGCGGTCTTCTTTAGGAATCGCCCGAATGATGTCTCCTTCTTTGCCCTTTTCGCGTCCCGCGATGATTTTCACCCGGTCACCTTTTTTAACGTGCACTACCACACCCCCTTCCTAGCTTTTAGCCTCTTTCTCTCCACTTAAAGAACCTCAGGCGCTAACGATACAATCTTCATGAATTCGCGCTCCCGTAATTCTCGCGCCACCGGTCCAAATATCCGGGTGCCCCGCGGCTCGTGATCATCACCACGCAAAATGACTGCGGCGTTCTCATCAAATTTGATGTAGGATCCGTCGACGCGGCGCTGACCCGTCTTGGTTCTTACGACCACGGCCTTGACCACGTCACCCTTCTTCACCATGCCCCCGGGCGATGCCGACTTGACCGAGGCCACGATGATATCCCCGATATTGCCATAACGTCGGAACGATCCACCGAGAACCCGAATGCACATGATTTCCTTAGCACCCGTATTGTCAGCGACCGCCAACCGTGTTTGCGGCTGAATCATAATTCTCCCTCTTTCTGTCGCCCGTGATGTGCGTTAGTCTTCGGCCCGGCTTAGGACTTGAACCACGCGCCAACGCTTTTCTTTGGATAAGGGTCGGGTCTCTTCGATTCGCAC
>JAKADJ010000286.1 GCA_021820645.1 Bacillota bacterium | reverse complement strand
AGATGAGCGATTTGGCGCGGAACCGCGGCGTGTCCGTGGACCGTGTACTAAACGAGGTACTCTTGCCGTTAATCCCCCAACGACGCCTCATTTCCGTCCAAGAAATTGCTGACTATGTTTCCTTTTTGGCTTCCGAGAAGGGTCGTAGCATAACAGGTCAGGCGGTGGTAATCGACGGGGGATATTTAGCTCAGTGAAGCAACCCACCCACGGCACTAGCACCCGTCAAAGCATGGCTCGAGATTGGCGCTCCGATTTGGCATCTTCAATCGCGGCTTGAAGGGCATAATACATGCTCTCATCACGAACTGCGCCCGTTCCAGCCACATCAAAAGCCGTGCCATGGTCTACCGAGGTGCGAATAATAGGAAGCCCAATTGTCTGATTGACGCCCGTGTCCAAGCCGAGCATTTTGATAGGAATGTGGCCCTGGTCATGATAGAGGGCAATGACAGCCGCGAATTCTCCCGTGGCACCTCGCGCAAAGACAGTATCGGCGGGCAAGGGTCCATAAACCTGGAGGCCTTTTTGTCGGGCTTCTTGAATCGCGGGGACTATGATCTGAGCCTCTTCCGTCCCGAATAGCCCACCATCCCCTGCGTGAGGATTGAGGCCCGCGACCGCAACCGGCCGTTCGCCTAGCCCCAATCGCTGAAGATATTGGTCGGCCAGCATCATGACTTCCACAAGTCTGGACACGGTCAACTTGGGGATGATGTCTCCAAAGGGTATATGGGTGGTGGCATGCACTACACGCAAATGCTGGTTTTTCAGCATCATGGCATACCTTTTAGTGTCCGATAGTCGGGCCAACGCTTCCGTATGCCCAGGATGAGAAATGCCCGCCAGCTCCCATGCCTTTTTGTGGATGGGTGCCGTACAAATGGCATCGATAGCGTGTTTCATGGCAAGCGTCACCGCGCGTTCGAGGTAGGCATACGACGCGCGTCCAGCAGCGGCCGCGACTACTCCCCAGGGGAGGTCAATGGGAACATTACAGAGATCCAGCACGCCAATGGCATCGCCTTGGTCTCGAAGGTGCTCTGGAGACGTAATCGTTTGTAGGGTTGTGCTGTGGGCTATACGACCATGCCGCTGCAAAAGTTCTAGGGCCTGCTGAAGCCTCGTAGCGTCCCCAATGATAAGGCCACGAACCTCCTGGTCTTCGGTAACCCTGCTGGCCCCCAATATTGCGAGTTCGGGGCCGACACCGCACGGGTCACCCATGGTGATCCCAATCGTGATGGGGTTTATGGATGGCATGTATGACTCCTCCTCGGGATAACGCTACCCGATCTAGACCGGGTCCACTCGACTAGCGTTTGGAAAAACTCGGTGCCTCCAAATGCTCCAGACTTAGTGACCAGGAATAAGGTTTTCTCAGACATCATGCCTTCACTCCACACGACTCCCGGAGCAATTTCTTGCCGTGGTGTGAGATGGTGGACATGAAGCCGGCGCATTAACGCTAACACCGTATCGCCCCCCGTTGCGACTACCAACAACCGATGACGCGCGGTTTGGATATATTGCGCGGCATGGCCGACGAGGTCTTCGATGGCGGCCTCAGCGTTAGCGATAGGGTCATTCGGGGTGGTGAGGATCACATGCGCTTGGTCGGGGATTCGACTACCAGCGATGGTATCAAGAATCTCCCAACCCGGACGAGACTTCATGGTCGCAACCTGCTGGCGTGTGGTCGGATGCAAAGTGCCAACCACGGCCACGATTTGATCGACGGCGGGCGCACCCACGTCGCGTGGACGGACCGTCGCATCGCCCTGGTGCCATACCCGGCAAAGGGCTTTGGCTAAACCTTGAGAGCCCACGGGAAGCACGTCGGGATGCTCACCAAGATAACGGGCGATCTCTGCCAAGTCGCTGTCACTCCGAGCATCAGCCACGTAGATCCATACGCCAAGCTGGCTCCCCATAGGGGCATGCATCAGCCGATGAATTGGCAGTGCCGTAGTTTGAGCCAGAATCTCAACGAGATCGCCCGAGGTAATCGGATTATGGGGGTCACGACCAAGCGCGCTCCGCTCGACCCGTTGCCCCTCTACGTAAAGATGCCCATCGATGACAGTGCGGCCGTTTTGAGGAAACGCCGGGCAGACCAGCGCTACCCGATAACGGGGCACCGCGGTTAACACGGCTTCAACTTGGGCTCCAACCGGCCCGCGCAGTGTCGAATCGACTTTGAGATATAAGGTCTCTTCGGCCTCGGCCTGGAGGGCGGCGGTCTGGCGCAACGCGGCACTGGCGTGGGCGGAAAGATGTCGGTCGGCCAGATTTCTGACGACGACGGGAGGCCGGTTCTCACCCGCTATGAGGTTCGAATACCCCTCCTCATCCGGAACGACTACCGTATCCCATCGCTCTTGAAACACGACGCCGGTATCTAGGGCCCCACTAAGATCATCGGCCAGTACCGTAATCATCGGGCACCTTTTTGGTCAATGCGTCGCCCGGTTACACCGGTCACCATCGGATCTGGTACCCGCACCAGATCGGCGTCAGGTTGCTTCATGAAATGAGTCATGATCCTTGCCCCATATCGATCTCTTGCTGTGTGGAATAACTGGGTTCGATTGCGTACTCGGTGTGAGAATGCCTCTCGATCGGCAAAGCGGGTTGCCGAGCATAGTAGGGTGGCGACCGACCCGGCCATGGCCAGACGTGTCCTCGCAGAGCTCTTCAGAGTTCGTCGGTCCACGCTTATCGAAAATCCGCTATAATCCGTTATCCCACGAAAAGTCATCGTTGTCCCTCCGAACCGCCGCTGTTTTCTGCTACCAATGTCTCACGGATTTCCCGCCAACACAATTGTTGACTCCCACTCGAGCCACCTGGCACGGGATGAAGGTTTCCAACTAAAAGGGCCCGCCCCAGGGCGGCCCTTTTAGTGGATTTCGACAAATGCCTGTGCCCTATCGATCTCTTGAACCGCATTAGAGTAAGCCTACGGATTACTACCCACCGCAGCCCCCCGAGGTACCGAAGCAGGCCGTAGGTTCAGCGTGAACAACAACAAGCCAGCGACAATTAGCACAATCGTTAAGAAGACTAACCCCAAGAAAGTAGAATGGGTAGACGTAATCAGGGCGCCTACCACAAACGGCCCAAAGAACCCACCAAGATTGCCAATTCCGTTAATAAGACCATTGGTTGCCCCCAAGGCATCTTCACCAACAAATAGCGGCGGCAAAGTCCAGAACACTCCCACATACGGCAGCATAAATCCTTCTGTAAGGATTAAGAAGATGACGGAGAGAAATATCAAATGGGTGAGAATGGCGGACAGGATTAGCGCAATGCCTCCGAAAATCAACGGCAAGGCCGTGTGGGCGCGCCGTTCGAGCGTCCGGTCGGAATGATTGGCATTGACCCACATTAGAATGAGGGCCGCCAAAAACGGCAGGGCGGTGAGAAAGCCCGTCGCGGTGAATCCCGTCTTTGTCACGTCTTTAATCACCGTGGGTAGCCATAAGCCGAAACCATAGAAACCCACTTGGACTAGAAAATAGACGACGACCAGGAGCCAAATGCGGCCATTGGAAAATGCGGCTTTCCAGTTATTAGCCGATGGCTTGTAGTTACGACGGTCTTCTTCGAATTGCTGACGCAAGTACTCGCGTTCTTCCGGAGAGATGAATTTAGCGGTCTCCGGGGAATCAGCAATGGTGAACCACCAAATTGCGGCCCACACGAAAGGCGGGAGGCCTTCCAAAATGAATAGGTAACGCCAACTCATGTGACTGACGATTATGCCGGAAATGGGCGCCATGATAATAGCGGCCACGGGTAGACAGAACATCCAATACATGTTAGCGCGGGCGCGCTCTTTGATAGGAAACCAACGAGATAACAGGATCAGGGTGGCTGGCCATACGCCTCCTTCAGCGACGCCAAGCAAGAAACGCACGATGAGTAGCTCTGTCTCATTCGTCACCAAGCCCGTTAAGATAGCGAAC
>JAKADJ010000285.1 GCA_021820645.1 Bacillota bacterium | reverse complement strand
CCGGTCGTGGAACTATACTATAAAAACGACGCATTAGGCGATCCGTTGTTAAATGACGACCACGTGCGCATTCTGAATTTAGCTAGTGTAGAATTGGTGGCGCGCCTTAAGCAAGAAGGACGGCGAATTAATATAGTGCTTTCGGAATTTTTTGATGCCCGCGATGTGATTCTGGTTGACTTTAAATTGGAATTCGGTGTGCAAGACGGTGTCGTTAAATTAGGTGACGAAATTTCGCCAGATACTTGTCGATTGTGGGACAAAGGAAGTCTTACCAAGCTGGATAAAGATCGCTTTCGCCAAGATTTAGGGGGCGTAGAAGACGCCTATCAAGAAGTTCTACGGAGGGTTTTAGCCTAATGCGGTATCGGATAGTGGTGGATGTCATGCTTAAACCAGCGATTCTTGATCCAGCGGGACAAGCTACCGAGCGAGTCCTGCAAAAAATGGGGTTTGCCGTGGATGCTGTGCGAATTGGAAAACAGATTGCTGTGGAAACGGAGGCGGGGTCGCCTGAGGAAGCGATCGCAACGGGTCAACAAATGGCTCAGCGGTTGCTGGCCAATCCGGTCATGGAAGATTTCCACGTGTCGGTGACGGCTTCATGACGGTAGGCATATTAGTGTTCCCCGGCTCTAATTGTGATTGGGATACCGCTCATGCGCTATCGGATTTAGGAGTCCCGTGGCGGATGATTTGGTATACCGAAACCCAACTCGAGGGGATTACCAGCGCAATTTTGCCAGGGGGATTTTCCTATGGGGATTACTTACGTAGCGGCGCCTTAGCTGCACACGCTCCCGTGATGGATGTGCTTGAACGTCGCGTAAAAGAGGACAATATGCCCGTGTTGGGTATTTGCAACGGATTTCAAATTTTGTGTGAACGAGAAATGTTGCCCGGCGCATTGCGCAACAATGCCGACGGCGAATTTCGATCGACCATGGAAACGGTGCGTGTGACAGCAGCCCATCCTCTCTTTCCCGGACTAGAGCCCGGGGACATATTACGGTTACCAATTGCGCACCATGAAGGAGCCTATACGGTGTCACCCGGACACCTTTCCGAATTGTTCGAAGAAGATGAGGTCTTGCTTCAATATGCTGACCTGGACGGACAAGTTCATGCGTATATTAATCCCAATGGGTCAGTGGCCAACATTGCGGGTGTGGTGCGCGGATCAGTGGTCGGCTTGATGCCGCACCCTGAGAGGGCCATGCATCAATATTTGGGATCCGATGATGGTCGGCGGTTTCTGTCACTGTGGATTAAGGGGGTGGCGGCCGATGGATCCTAAAGACGTTGGTTTGACGAGGGAAGAGTATCAGCACATTTTGACCCTTTTGGGGCGTGAGCCCAATGATCTTGAGATGGGCTTGTTTGGGGTGCTGTGGTCCGAACACTGTAGCTATAAAAGTTCCAAATCACTGCTCGGTTGGTTGCCTAACGAAGGACCTGCTGTGGTCCAGGGGCCCGGCGAGAATGCGGGAGTAGTGCGGATTAATGATCGTTGGGACATTGCTTTTAAAGTAGAAAGCCATAATCATCCGTCCTATGTCGAACCGGTGCAGGGCGCTGCCACTGGTGTTGGCGGGATTATTCGGGACATTGTCGCCATGGGCGCACGCCCGATTGCCTTGGCAGATTCATTACGATTTGGGACAGATGCGCACAGTCTTCATCTACGTTCCGGTGTCGTAACCGGGGTTGGTCAATATGGTAATGCGATTGGCATACCGACCGTTACGGGCGAGGTGGCGTATGGGCCATCGTATGCCGGAAATCCGTTGGTTAACGTCTTGTGTGTGGGGATTCGGCCTGCTCAAAAGTCCATTGGTGCCGGCGGCGCCAAATCAGGTGATGCGCTAATTTTAATTGGGCAGAAAACCGGGCGCGATGGAATCCATGGAGCCAGTCTTCTGGCTTCCCAAGATTTTGACCAACATGCGTCCGATATGCGGCCCACGGTCCAAGTGGGAGATCCTTTCGTGGGCAAGTTGTTAATGGAAGCCACCCTAGAGGCCGTGTCCAGTGGAAGATTGCATGCTGTCCAAGATTTGGGCGCAGCGGGATTGTCCTCCGCTATTTCTGAACTGTGTTACCGGTCTGAAGCAGGGGCTGATGTATGGCTCAACCGGGTTCCTTGTCGTGAACCAGGGATGACGCCGTACGAAATTATGTTGTCTGAAACCCAGGAGCGCATGCTGTTGGTGGCTGCGCCGGATCAAGTCGACTTTTTGCAATCTCTGGTGGCTCATTATGAAGTGCCCTTTACGGTCATTGGCCAGATGGTCGATCAAGACCTCCTGACCCTTCAGTTTGATGGCAAAATTGTGGCTAAGGTACCGCCTAGTCATTTATCGGGGGCATGCCCACGCGTACCCGTTTCCCCTCAACTCGCACAAGACGTTCGTCTCGACAAACCGCAGGATCCCAGTCCCATTCCCTTGACTTTTGATCCTGATGAATTACTGACGGTGCTTGGGTCGTGGGATTGCCGCGATCGGGAGCCTATTTATCGGCAGTATGATCACACGATTCAAACCAATACCACCCAAGGTCCTCATCATGATGTGGCCGTGCTTCGGATTCGAGGAGAAGAAGAAGGAGTCGCCATTGCCGTCACGGGTCCAGGCCGCTGGGCCGCTGTGGACGCTTATGCTGGCGGATGCGGGGCCGTGTCGCGCGTGATGCGCCAATTGGTGACGCAAGCCGCTGTGCCTTTGGGCTTAACGGACGGGATTAATGCTGGAAATCCAGACAAGCCAGCGGTATTTCAGCAACTGGCAGCCTTGGTGGCCGGTATTGCCGACAGTGCGCGCGCATTTGGAGTGCCTATCACGGGTGGGAATGTGTCGCTCCACAATGAGACCGATGGGGAAGCTATTTGGCCCACGGCGGTCATGGGCGGTGTCGGACGACATCCCCGGCCTTTGCAGCCGTATGACGATGCCTTTGTGGTCGAGGGCGATGCCATTTTCATTGTGAATCCAGCGCTCCGACCGGATTTGGGAGGAAGTGTCTGGGCCGAACAGTTTGGAACATTAGGGGCGTATCCTCGTCCTGATTTGGGACGAGAGGTAGCGGCCTATTCATGGCTGTCGCAAAAAATTCAAGAGGGAGTGGTGCGGTCAAGCCGGGCTGTAACCGATGGGGGAGTGTTGGTGGCTATTGCCAAAATGGCCATGCAAGCGCCATTGGTCCGGGCGGGCGCCCTTCTTAAGCTAGCAACCGATTCTGATCTTTCAGCGAAAATGTTTGGTGAGGATTCAGGACAAATTGTCGTGACGGTTGCGGATGGCCAGGGATTTGCGATGTTAGCGGAGAAAGCCCAGGTGTCGGTGGTCCAAATGGGCCAGGTCACCAGCGATGGCACGGTGACCCTTAAGGCCGGGCGAACCTACCATTGGGATGTTCCTAGTTTACGTATGGCGTGGCGTACCGGATGGGAAGGAGAAAGGCAATGACCCAAGAACTGCACGAAGAATGTGGGGTCTTTGGGGTCTGGGGTGATGAACAGGCCGCAATGAAGAGTTATTGGGGGATCTTTAGTTTGCAGCACCGGGGCCAAGAGAGCGCGGGGATTGCGGTGTTGCACGAGGGCCAAATTGCGGTGGACAAGGGAATGGGTTTGGTGGCCAAAGTACTGAGCCCGGAAGAACAGGCTAAGCGTCGGGGCAAGGCCGCAATCGGGCATGTGCGGTATTCAACAACTGGAGAATCTTCGGATTATAATGCGCAGCCGTTATTAATGCGGACTCGATTTGGCCCTTTGGCCTTGGGGCACAACGGTAACTTGGTCAATGCCGATGACTTGCGTGAGGAACTGGCCAAAAAAGGGGCCATTTTTCAGGGGACCAGTGATAGTGAACTTTTGGCTCATCTTATTGCCCAAAGTGACTCGGAAACCATGGAAGACGCTTTGCTCAATGCCCTTCCTCGCTTGGAAGGTGGCTTCGCCTTTGTGATTCTGACACCCGAAGCCATCTATGGGGTGCGCGATCCAC
>JAKADJ010000284.1 GCA_021820645.1 Bacillota bacterium | reverse complement strand
GAAGCCACCCCCGAGAAGACGAATCCTGTGAGGACTGCGGGCCCCGTGAGGGGCCGAGAAAAGCCGAAAGAGATTATCGTAGGTTTTTTAACCAGGAAGGATATGGGGAGGTAGACCCCTCCTCACCGTCGACAACGGACTCCAGGGGCCACGCAATCAAATGGGGTAGGCCCGGCGATCAAGCGGCTGAAGGCGATGCTTGATGTTAATGGGTGGAGGTCCAAGACCGGAGGGAGCCTGGGTGTGGCACAGTCTCTAATTCCAAAAGAACCACCGGTGCCGAAGCTGACCGAGCGGCAAATTGAGCAGCTAACGGAGGTGGTGTTTTTACCAACCGCTGTCCTCAAACCGTGTGAGGTGATCTTTGTCTTTGGAGGCACTCACCCGGGCCATTGGGACAAAGCTCTAGAGGCCTATCGCATGGGTTTAGGGCCATGCATTATTGTGACTGGTGGGGTGAGTCCGACCGGGATCAAGCATCCCGATTGGATGGATCCAGAGCAACCCGAAGCAGAAGTTATTCGGATGAAACTATTACAAGGAGGCGTCGATCCCGACCATATTGTCGTCGAGAACCGATCTCGCAACACCCTGGAAAACGTGTTGATGGCCCAACAGGTATTCGATTTTTCTTATGTAAAGCATTTACTCTTTGTAGGGAAGAGCATTGGTGCCGGGCGAGAATATCGAACTTTGGTCCGACAGATTCCCCATGTGGTTTGCTACATTCCTTTTGGATTCGATGCCGAATATGATGGTCACCTTATCACCCGAAGCGATTGGAACAAAACACGCGCCGGTAGGCAACGGGTGCTCGGAGAGTATCTGCGGATTGTTCATTATGGCCGATTGGGACACATTCAGCCATTAGAGCCAGAAATCGAGGGGCTTAAGGAGTACGTGGAACGGCACCTTAATGAGTAGTGGGGCTTTAGGGCATTTGCCACTAAGTTCTCCGACCGGAGATCAATAAGCCAAGCCCGACCGCAACGATAGCAAGTCCTCCGGCGCCTCCAATGAGGGCAAGTCGGCGCGGAGATTGGACAAACCAATGACGCGCCATCCCGGCAACAAGTGCCCACGTGGAGTCGGAGATGATGGCGATTCCCGAAAAGATGAGACCTAAAAATAAGATTTGTAAGGGTACATGGCCTGCGGCGAGGGTCACGAATTGCGGGAGAATGGCCGCTAAAAACACGAGGGTTTTCGGGTTGGTGCCGCCAACGACGACGCCTTCGAGAAACGGCGGGCGCCCGGAACGTCGGTCCGGATCGTTCGTGATGGTGAGGACCAGACCTCGTTCCCGAAAGGTCTTCCAACCCAGATAAAGAAGATAGAGACCGCCCGCAATCTTTAAGATGGTAAATAGCGCGAGAGACTGCTCGGCGACAGCACCGAGTCCGAAAGCGACTGCGGTTACCTGAAGGTACTCCCCAACCGTATTACCCAGCACGCTCAAAATGGCCACTTGGCGGCCGTTTGCCAATGCTCGCGATACCACAAACAGTACGCTTGGGCCGGGAATAACAATAACCACGACGGCCACGATCCCGAAGGTTATCAAATGAGGCCATGTAATTCCGAACACTCCTATTCACCTCGATCTATCTATGGCCCCGTGGTGGAACAATTTAATCCAAGGAAAGCTTCCTCTCTCGTGCTTCTAATCTACCATATAATCCGGGTTTCTTTGATATCCCGGGAACATTCCGTGGTGCCGGGCGAGACGCGCCTCCCCCCTTTTGAGTTGTAAATTCATCGTAGCGGCTACGACCCAAGTTTAGTATGTGGGCTGGGGTCCTATCCTCGTCTCACACGGCCTTAGTGGTTGGGTGGCGTTAGTCCGAAACCATGTCTTATGCCTCCAACTTGCGTTGAGCCCACGTGACCGGCCAGACGGTATCGAGAGTCGCATCGGGCGCGTCGTGCTCCCAAGAAAATAGAAAGGCCGCATCCTCGTACACAAAAACATACCAAGCCTTGCCTCGCGAGTGCAGCATGCCAAGAAATCGCGAGTTGCTGATCACCTGGGTTAAAGACTCTTTATGATCGATCTCAAATCGCTGCGCCCAACGATATTGTGCGTGCATAGAGATCTGATATCGGGTCCAAATTTTGCTCGTTGTTTTCATGGGGGGCCTGCCCTTCGGGGCATTTGCGAAATAGGTCGCGCGGGGCAGCACCTGGCGACCTTAGAACACGCCAAGAGGAATGCATCTTCTCGTGGTTCAGGTTTGGTTGGCGTGCCCACCTCATCACCTCCATGGATTGTGGCCCCGGGTTGCATGGCGGTCCGGTCTTCTGAATATTTAATCGCGGAGCATCAAGCTGATAATCAAATATTCCATGTAAATCAGAAAAGTCCTGCAGGGAAACGCGCGATTATAGGACAAGCGGCATGGCTTTAAGCGCTAACAGGTTTTCTTCGATTTCCATTAAAAAACCCGCACCGATGGCAGGAAAAGTCGCGACGCAAGCGAATGATTAGGATAAAAGTGTGCTCACCACAAAAGCGCGTGGGAATCTTGTTTCAGGGAGGCTCCTCTATGACCATTGACGAAGTTGTCAGAGAATCCGAGCGACAAGGATTGCAGCAAATTCAGTTCCTCTATGTGGATAACGGCGGGATTATACGAGGAAAGGTGTCCACGATTAACAAACTTAGAAGCCATATGACCGGGGGGATTGGCCTGACACGTGCGATGCAGGCCATGAACATGATGGACCAGTTGCAACCGGTCCCGGGGGCTGGTCCCGTCGGCGAAATCCGTTTGGTCCCAGATCCAACAAGCTTTCGGGTCTTACCCTACCTTCCGCGCACCGGGTCTCTCCTATGCGACATGGTCAACTTGGACCATAAGCCATGGGCCCTTTGTCCCCGAGACTTTCTTAAACGTCAGGTAATCGCCGCCGAGAAGCTGGGGTTTAGGGTAATGGCGACCTATGAGGATGAGTTTACCTTGGCCCGGCGCCGTGATGACGGCGCGCTAGAGCCCTTAGATGACACCCTCTGTTTTAGTGCCCAAGCGATGCAAATTGCGCATCCGGTGATCCAGGACATCATCGATGCGCTGTTAGCGCAAGGCATCGAACCCGAGCAATACTACCCGGAGCTTGGCCATGGGCAACACGAACTCTCCGTCGCCCCTACCGATATTTTAGTGGCGGCCGACAACCAAGTCCGCTATCGACAGACGGTGCATGCCGTGGCCATGGCCCATGGGCTGGAGGCCTCGTTCGCCCCTAAACCATGGGCGGACCAAGCCGGGAATGGCGCCCACGTCCATTTTTCAGTGTGGGATCCCGAGTTTTCCCACAATCTCTTCTGGGATACCCACGATCCTTATCATCTTTCGGAGCTCGGATATCACTTCGCGGCCGGCGTGGTGCATCACCTGCCCGCCTTAGTGGGGTTGACTTGTGCCAGCGTAAATTCTTACCGCCGGTTGAATCCGCGAGCTTGGAGCTCGGCCTATACCTCGTTCGGGCCGGACAACCGAGAAGCCGCCGTGCGGATCGCGTCAGTTTTTTGGGGAAACGAAGAGCGGTCCATTAATTTAGAATTGAAGGCTAGTGACTCTTCAGCCAATCCTTACTTAGCCTTAGGGGGTCTTTTGGCGGCAGGGCTGGATGGGACGCGGAACCCGCGACCGTTAACGGCCATGGATGTCGACCCGTCGACACTTACCGAGGCAGAACGCGAGGCAGCCGAGGTGACTCGGCTGCCCGAAACCCTGGCTGGGGCTATGAATCGATTGGCGGAGGATGGGACGCTCACTACGGCGATGGGGGACGACCTGGTGGAGGCTTATCTTCTGGTGAAGCGATCTGAAGCCGAACATTTTCAATTGCACGATGTCGACTACGAACTGATGCACCATTTTTCGAAATACTGAGAGGAGGAGACTTTATGGCATGGATGGATGGCGTATCCCTATGGGATCACCATTGCCACGCGCTCTTATCGGAGACCTGGAAAAGCGATTTGGATCGATTGGCGCGGGCACTGACCGA
>JAKADJ010000010.1 GCA_021820645.1 Bacillota bacterium | reverse complement strand
TTCGGCAAGTTGTTGAGTCGGCTGTCCGCAATGGGCGACATGTCGCCATTGTGGGTCGCAGTATGGAAAACGTCACGCATAAAGCGATTGAATTGGGCTATCTAGATTTTCCAGCCGGTACTTGGATGGATATCGATGCAATTTTGAAAGAACCGGCGGAAAAGACCCTGATTCTCACGACGGGCTCTCAGGGCGAGCCGATGTCTGCCCTTACCCGAATGTCGACTTCGGATCATCGTAAGGTGGAAATTCTTCCCGGCGACACGGTCATCATTTCCGCGACGCCAATCCCCGGTAACGAAAAGTTGGTGGCACGCACCGTCGATAATCTTTACCGCCGTGGGGCTCGAGTGTTTTATGGAGCGGGCACCGGGATTCACGTTTCAGGACATGCTTGTCAGGAAGAACTGAAACTCATGCTAAATTTAGTGCGGCCGAAGTTTTTTGCGCCGGTTCACGGGGAATATCGTCATTTGATCCACCATGCGCAACTAGCTCGCGACGTAGGCGTGGAGCCAAACCATGTCTTAATCGGGGACAACGGAAACGTTATGGAGTTCACCAAAGAATCGGCTAATATCATAGGACAGGTGACATCCGGTAAAGTCCTGGTAGACGGGACGGGCATCGGCGATGTGGGAAATATCGTTTTGCGCGACCGTAAACAACTTTCTAATGATGGGATCCTCATCGTGGTGGTGGGCATGGACTCCCAGTCGGGGCTCCTAGTCTCCGGACCGGATCTCGTCTCCCGAGGCTTTGTTTATGTGCGTGAATCGGAAGCGCTGTTAGATGAGGCACGCCACCGAGTCAAAACCGCACTGGCGAACTTGGAGGGCCAAGGACTGAATGAATGGTCTGCCATTAAGTCGGCGGTACGCGACACTCTCGGCCGGTTTCTATGGGAAAAAACCAAACGCCGCCCGATGATTCTGCCGATTATCATGGAAGTCTAGGCCGAGTGGGGCAAGGACGCGGGAACCACCCGTAACAAGATTCGACTATTAGGACTCACCAGGAGCGCTATCACCTCTACACGGTATAGCGCTCCTCCCACAGTGATGTGACGACCATTGAGCATACGGTACACCATTTCCAAATGAATGTTGGTTAAAGCAATCCCGAGTAAAGTTTCGGTATACGGTTCCAACGCCGCCTCCACATCAACCTTGCTAACCGGAGTGCTCAGGAGTTCCAAGCGTACCGACTGAATATAGGTACCTCGCATGGATTGCTGATTTATTGTTCCGAGCTGTTCTTTGAGCCGCTCGGTTTCCTGGTGCCACCGGGTCGCCTCCACTTCCCACTGCCGGCTCCGGTGGACCGCATCCAGCCGAGCACGACTCGTAATGGCCTGTGTGCCGGATGCCCCCACTAAGGCTCCTAACAGCAGTGCAGACCACACAGCGCGACGGTAGCGAGTCACAGCCCAACCACCCACCGTAGTAGCCAATATCCCCACTGGGCTCCAAAATACGCGGCCACAATACCGATCCCGTCGCGCACCACAGCAGGTACCGCACGGGCCGAAAGACCACGCTCTAGATTTTCGAACGCCGTGAGTGTCCCGCCGATCGCGATAGCGACGGCCCAAATCCGAATCCGATAGGATGTCGTCACCGGATCCCCGGGACCGCGTCCGGCCATCCATGTGCCAAGTGATCCGATGAGGCCGCCTCCCAGCGTTACGCCTAACGCGAGAAATAACGGGGGAATAGCAATTCTCCAGAGACGTTCGATGAGGTCCCACGACATCCGTGTCATGTCTTGTCCCTCCTTTACTTACAGATGTATGCACCGCTTTACGTATTAAAACCCCACTAAACCCCCACACTACGAACAGCACGATCTACTAAGGGAGGCAGGCAGCGTATGCGCCGTGCATATCAAGGCTTGCGGGCCGAAGAAACACCGAGCGTCGAGCCCAGTAAGAAAAGGCGATCCAATCAGGACGAGTTGCCGACCGAGGCACCGAGTCCCATCGAACCGAATAAAGTCACAAACACAAAATCGGCTATCCATACCTTAGTCATCATTGGACAAATTGAGGGTCACATGGTGTTGCCGGCTCAAAACAAAACGACCAAGTACGAACACGTCATTCCACAACTGGTAGCGATTGAAGAAAACCGGGACATCAAAGGCCTTTTGTTGGTGCTGAACACCGTAGGGGGAGACGTGGAAGCAGGTCTGGCGCTTGCCGAAATGATTGCCAGCCTGTCTAAGCCCACGGTTTCTCTGGTGCTCGGTGGCGGCCACTCCATCGGAGGTCCAGTCGCGGTCGCCGCGGACTATAGTTTTATTGCACCCACCGCCACCATGACCGTGCATCCGATCCGCATGAATGGGTTAGTGATTGGTGTCCCACAAACCTATGAATACTTGGATAAAATGCAGGACCGAGTGGTCAAATTTGTCACGGGACATTCACGCATTACGACGGACAAATACCGAGAACTGATGTTTCGAACCGGTGAGTTGGCCCGAGACATTGGCACCGTGCTCGTCGGCCATGATGCGGTGGACGTAGGCTTAATCCATGCCGTGGGTGGAATCGAAGATGCCTTGGCCAAGATGCAAGAGCTACTTCACGAAAAACGGAAAGCCCGTCGCGCACATAGCACCAAGAAAGCAGCCAACTAATCTATGCCAAGAAAGGAGAGCCACAATGCTCTACACGATCTATCCCTTCGAATCAGTGTTTCCCCAGGAATTCGACGAACACCCCTTTATTGAGATGCAGGTACAAGGCCGCCTCTGCTTAGGGCGCCGCGGACCCGATGGCATTACGCGTCTGGAGCGCCTTATGTCCACGGATCCCGTAGATTATTTAGACCCGCGGTTCACCCCACGCACAGTGCTCAGTATGTAGGGACCATGCGCCTGAAAATTCTATGGGACATACTTTGCCGCATGAGCCATACCTCTTAGTATAAGGAGGTCCGGGCTCATGTGGCGCGTATGGTTCTTAGGTCTGGTCCAAGGCCTGACCGAATTTTTACCCATCAGTTCCTCGGGACACCTAATCGTCGTCAAATATTGGTTTGCGCTCCCAGCTCCCGGTGCTAGCTTAGAAGTGGCGCTTCACCTGGGCACCTTAATCGCGATTGTGGTGGGCTATCGCCAAGAACTATGGCAGTGGACCCACGACCTGTTTCAGGGCAGCTATCCGGCGCGACAACTGCTCTACCACGTGTTTCTGGCGACACTCCCGGCCGCGGCCCTCGGGTATTTTTTCGAAGACCGGGTGGTTGCCTATTTCATTCCTTCGGCCGTCATTGTCGGATGGGCCGTAACGAGCCTTCTCCTATGGCTTACTCCCGTACCGACCTCGGACCCTTATCGATCTATTGAATCCCTCGCCCCGTGGGAAGTGTTGGCCATTGGCACCATGCAGTCCTTAGCCCTGTGGCCAGGGCTTTCACGATCGGGCTCTACCATCTTTATGGGCAGGCTGTTTCGCCTCAGTCCCGAGACGTGCGCCCAATTTTCTTTTTATCTCGCAATTCCCGTCTTGAGTGGGGCGTTTGTCCTCACCTGGTGGCGCCATCCATTGCAACATCCCTTTAGCACCCCTTTCGCGCTATCAGGCACTATTGTAGCTGCCATCTCGGGGTTATTTGCGATAAAATGGGTAAAGAGTGCGTTAAAACGCCCACGTGTTTGGCGCCGTTTTGGATTATACACCTTTGGCATGGCGATACTGACTTGGTGGCTCGGAGGCTAATGGATGCACGCAGTACTGAAGCAAATTACAGAAGACATGCGCCGCGAAATGGGAGGGGTTGTCCTAATCGCATTAGGCATCCTAGGCTATTTCGCCCTCATCTTTACCCATAGTGGTCTCATCGGAAAAGATCTTGGGGCGGGTCTAGATTGGTGTTTCGGAATCATCGCTTGGGCCGTCCCAGCCGTCATTGTCATCACGGGCAGTCTTAGATTATTAAACCGCCCTCCTTTGACCGCGCACCGACGGGGTTGGGCGATCTTTATTGGCTATCTGGCGATTTCTCTAGACGTTGGGATGCTACATAAGTACTCAGCCGGGCACTTGGGGCAATGGATGGTCACGGGGGTACGCACATTAATTGCGACACCCGGTGGCATCTTACTGAGTCTAGTGCTATGGATTTTGGTCGTGTTGCTTTGGAGTGGGGAAAGTCTATTATCCGGTTCGCACACCATGAGCCGCGGCACCGGCCACCTCATGACGCGCTTGCAACAATCGCTCGGCCGCGCGTGGCATGCCCTTACTGAATGGATTTATCCGGTAGAAGAGATTGCGCCAGCCCCGAATTCGGCCAAGCCCCATAACGCCCGCACCAAGCCACAAGAAACCGCTTTACCCAAAGTGTCTAGTCCCGTATCGAACCGCCAGGTCGTCGCGGCGGCGCCAACACCTCCGGCCCCGCAACCTCCGGTTCCCTTCATCACGCATGGCGTCAATTATGCGCCCCCGCCTCTAAAATTGTTGGCCGAAGCGAAGTTGCCTAGCGGAACGTCCCGTGGGCCCTCGCCCATGGAGCGAGCAGAAACCCTGGCGACCGCATTACGCCAATTTGGAATTGATGTCACCCTGGGAGAAGTCAATCAAGGGCCCACCATCACGCGATTCGAAATCATCCCACCACCCGGAGTCAAAGTGTCCCGGATTGTAAATCTCGCAGATGATATTGCCTTGTCGCTCGCGGCGACGGGCGTTCGGATTGAAGCCCCAATTCCCGGAAAGTCCGCAGTGGGCATCGAAGTCCCCAATCAAGAAATCACGCCGGTTCTCCTGCGTGAAGTCATTGAGAGCACGGCGTATCGCACCGCACAATCGCCCTTAACCGTAGCCCTTGGACGGGACGTTGCCGGGTCTCCCGTGATTGCGGGCCTCGATCAGATGCCCCATCTCCTTGTAGCCGGATCCACCGGTTCCGGCAAGAGTGTGCTCATCAACGTGTTAATCACAAGTCTCTTGTATCGGACAAGCCCTGAGGTGGCCCGACTTCTACTGATCGATCCGAAAGTCGTAGAGTTATCCGTCTACAACGGAATCCCGCACTTATTAAGTCCGGTAGTCACGGATCCTAAAAAGGCTGCCGGTGCGTTGCGCTGGGCCGTGGCGGAAATGGAACGACGCTATCGCCTCTTTGCCGACGCGGGGGTGCGCGACATTGCACGGTACAACCAAGGGGCAGAGGACCGCTTACCGCTGATCGTTATTGTAATTGATGAGTTGGCCGACCTGATGATGGTGGCTCCCACCGAAGTCGAAGAATCTATTGCACGTCTAGCCCAAATGGCCCGGGCTGCCGGATTGCACCTCGTGGTCGCGACACAACGGCCATCGGTCGACGTTATTACTGGAACTATCAAGGCCAACATTGCCAGTCGGATCGCGTTTGCCGTCTCCAGCCAGGTGGATTCCCGCACCATTCTTGACGCAGCCGGTGCAGAAAAACTCCTGGGTAAAGGGGACATGTTGTTTCATCCCCTGGGCGCCAGTAAGCCACTCCGGATTCAAGGGGCATTCATTCATGAGAAAGAAATCGAGTCCATTGTGTCGTATCTCGCGGAGCAATATCGGGAAGATGGGCGACCCGAGCCTCTCGAATTTGTGCCGACCGGAACCGGACGAGAATCGCCTATTGAAGAAACCGATAGTCTCTTTCACGACGCCGTGCAGATAGTCGTGGAAAGCCGCCAGGCATCCACGTCGATGTTACAACGGCGTATGCGGGTCGGTTACACGCGTGCCGCCCGTCTCATCGATTCCATGGAAGAACGCGGTTTCATTGGCCCCCAGGAAGGCTCCAAGTCGCGCGAAGTGCGGCTCACCGTCGAGCAATTTCATCGACTTTTTGATGATCCGACCCAATCTTAGCGTCGATGAGTTTTAGCTTAGCGACGATTTCTTGAAGACAATCTGCCACTCGTGGCCGCCGTCGGTCGTCGCCAACAACCATTCTTGATGAAAGTGTGGGGTGGCTACAAACACCGTGCCGATACGCGTTGAGAAAAATTGGATCATTTGAATTCGAGCCGATGTGGGCAGGGTTACGCCTTTGGGATTCATATTCTGAACCGCCCAGTTGCGCCCACCATTCGTGGTGTAGACCAACCCATGCGGTCCGGCGGCCCATCCGGTCGTAAGCGACACAAAATCCGGGTGGACCCAGTGATCTTCGTTATTGAGTACGGCCGGCAACACGGGCTGGAGATTTGTTGTCCGCGTCCACGTGGCCCCAGCCGTGTCAGACCGCCAGAGCGTCATCCCCTTAACGATGCCGACCCGAGACGTAAGAACACTAGGGAGCAGCACCTGCGATCTTTGTTGAATGGGAGGAATCAATGGACTGTTTTGATCTGGACGAATCCACGACGCTTCCGATTCCCATTGAATGCCCGCGTCGGTCGTGCGATACAAGGTGGCCGACGTGGTCGAGGTCGCGGAGGCCACCAACCAACCCTCCGTCAAACTAGAGAACTGCACGGCGGCACGACCCAACGGCGGCGTTGCATTCGTGGTTGTATTGTTGACTTCAACGGTCCAAGAGGCGCCTCCGTTAGTGGTGTTTAGGAGAGCTCCGGTTGCCGAATTCATCCCTTGAATCGGGGCGAGCAACAACCATCCGTGCTGCGGCGTGAGAAACGTGATCTGCGTGGGTACCGGCGATCCACCGAAGTGGCCAAACGGGGACGCGATCGTGCGTCGAATCCAAGTCCGTCCACTATTGAATGTTTCTTTTTGGACAATGGTGCCATTGGGTCGGCTATAGACCATCACGGCTTGCGCGGGATTCACAAAGGCCCATTGGGCGGGCATCAACCGCTGCGAGGGAAGCGGGAGCACCTGCACCTGGATCCAACGTTGGCCTCCATCTTGGGTGTGATAGAGGTTCGTAGCGCTTAAAGCCCACCCGACCTGAGCGGACACCATGTGGATGCGTTGCAAGCGTGGGATCGGAGCCTCCAAAGGCGTCGTGGCCACTGTTACCCCACGACCACACCCGACCATCAGCGCACCGGCGAATAGAATCAAGACTGCTCGTACGACGTTCTGCTTCGACATGGGAGAGACCTCCGTGGCGGGTGACGTGGATGGTGCCTCACCCGGATTCTATTTATTCCAGCGTTTTTTCCTCGTTACCCCACATAACGCCCGCGTCACTTAAAGGGTGACAAAGAGCCTGGGTACCCAGTTTGGGCAGGAACCAAACGACACAGGCGGACTCGAGCAATCACTCGAACTCTCTTCGCGACCGCCGAGATTGCGCCAAGGTTGGTTCCCGTACAAAGACCCCTCGTAGTCGGACGAGCACGAATCCCGAAGATATATGCAAAATCACGCGGCTCGTGCATAGGATGTTATTACCTGCTCTCGAGGAAAGGGGGGTCATCACATGGCCGGGTACGTTCCGGACTGGACGTTACAACGCAAAGGCTCCACAGATCAAGCACGCCATCAACAAAAGATCAAAGAAGCACTCAAACAACAACTCCCGGATCTGATTACCGAAGATAGCATTGTGACGGCAAATGGAGACCGCGTCGTTCGGGTACCCATCCGCAATCTCGAAGAATATCGATTTCGATTTAACCCGTGGCAGGCGGACCGGCCCGCCCAAGACCAGGGAGAATTGAAGCCTGGTGACGTCTTAGGACAGATTCCTGGACCAACGCCCCGCGGGCCCGGGCAGGGCCCGGGTTCACCCGGGGAAATGCCAGGAATCGACTATATCGAAGCCAATGTGTCTCTCGACGACATCTCCGACCTCCTGTTTGAAGAACTCGGCCTTCCGTATCTTAAACCTAAGGTCCAGTCAATATTGCCGCAACCCGCGTTTAAGTTCCGAGACATCAGTAAACGTGGCCTCATGGGTAATTTGGACAAACGCCGTAGTCTCAAAGAGAACCTATTGCGTCACGCGCGACAGGGACAGCCGGGTCTCGGGCAATGGAATCCGGACGACTTACGGTTTAAAACCTGGGTGGAGACCACGGTCGAGGATAACAACGCCGTAGTAATTGCGATGCGGGACATTTCGGGATCGATGGGCGACTTTAAAAAGCAAACCGCCCGCACCTTCGCTTTCTGGATGTTACGGTTTTTGCGCAGTCAGTATCAGTCCGTGGACGTCGTGTTTATCGTCCACCATACCCAAGCTCGTGAAGTGAGCCAGGATGAATTTTTTCAGTTAGGAGAAAGTGGTGGCACCAAGGTCTCGTCGGCCTACGAGTTATGCTGGGATGTTATTCAAGCCCGCTATCCGCCACACCGTTGGAATATCTATCCAATGCATTTTTCCGATGGCGACAATTGGTCCGATGCCGACAACCGACGCACCGTCGAGTACCTTGAAGCCATGTTGCCCGTGGTCAACGTGTTTGGATATGCAGAGATTCGCGAAGGAGGATATACGAGCACCCTCATGTCGGCGTTTTCCAAATTACGGCATCCACGGTTTCAGACGGTGACAATCGGCGCCAAACAAGATATCTATACGGCTCTCAAAAAATTCTTTCCCCGAACAGAGGAGGGATAGGGGATGGACTCCCGCTCGTATCCGACCGACCAGCAAATCTGGGACCTCGCCAAAAGCCAGGGGTTAGATCCCTTTGCCGTGCATTGTGAAGTGGTCCCCGCGAGCGTGCTGTACGAGTTTGCTGCCTACCTAATCCCGGGGCGGATGTCACACTGGTCCTATGGCAAGGCGTATCATGCCATGAAGACCCGTTACGACTATGGATTGAATAAACTCTACGAGATGGTGATTAATGCGGACCCTGCGTATGCGTTTTTGTTGGACAGTAACTCGGATCTCGAAAACACTTTTGTCCGGGCCCACGTAATGGGTCACGTCGACTTCTTCCGCCACAACGTGCATTTTAGCCAAACCCAGCGTGATATGCTCGACGTGGTGTCCCGGCACGCAGAACGAGTACGACAGTATGAGTTTGAGTTCGGCAAGCCCGAGGTGGAAGGCCTATTAGACGCGGCGTTGGCAATCCAAGAGCATGTGGTACCACCCAATCCGCCGCTCACCCGGCGCGAAAGGATGCCGGCGATGTTACGTCAAGATCCCGAATGGAGTCAGCTTTGGAAACCTGAGACCTCGACTCGATCTTATGAGATACGTCCTCATGACCGTGGCGATCGGGACGTGTTGCGGTATATCATGACCTTTAGCGACCAATTAGACGATTGGGAGCGGGATATACTCGGTATGGTTCGTGACGAGATGCTTTACTTTTGGCCCCAAATGCGTACCAAGATCATGAATGAAGGCTGGGCCAGTTACTGGCACTTAAGACTCATGCGGCAACTCCATTTGAATGATGCCGATGTGGTCAACTACGCCCGACTCCATGCCTCGGTGACCGCCCCAATCCCGTACCAACTAAACCCCTATGCCATGGGCTATGCCATCTTTCGTGATTTAGCAGAGCGCCAAGGAGACGATGCCATCTTTCTAGCCCGCAGTGTCGATGATGATGTCAGCTTCATCCGCAATTACCTGACCGAGTCGTTGGTTGCCGATCTCCACTTGTATCTGTATGGCGTGGACCACGACCAGATCGTGGTCAAGACCCGTCACTGGGAAGAAGTCCGAAACCAATTAGTGACGTCCTTGGTTCATGCGGGAATCCCGGTCATCGAAGTTGAAGATGGAGATTTTCATCGTCGCGGCGAACTCTACCTCATTCATCGACACGAAGGCATTGACCTCGATCTTCCGTACGCCGAACGCACCCTGCAACATGTTCAGACCTTATGGGGGCGTCCCGTTCATCTAGAGACCCAAACCGGGGGACGTCACCTCGTTCTGAGTTATGACGGCCAAACGCACACTAAGGCCACTTTGTAACACTCATTCGGACCCAGCTGGAGGTCGGCTAGGCCCTCACGCCACCACCTCACGGAAAAGGAGGGAACTTCATCCATGGATATTTGGGCTCGCCTCGATGCGTATCATAACCAAGAAAACGAAATGAACTGGCAGGGTACGTTTCGTGAATATTTTAACCAGGTGCGAGAAAATCCCAGGATTTCGCGTCTCGCACACGCTCGCATCTTCGACATGATTGCTGAAGCAGGTATCGAAACCCGCGCTGATGGAACCCGTATGTATAGATTTTTTGACCAGGACTTGTTCGGATTGGACCGATCCTTGGATCAACTGGTCGAATACTTTCATTCCGCGGCCCAACGACTCGAAGTCCGCAAACGTATTCTCTTGCTGATGGGTCCGGTGGGCGGTGGCAAATCGACCTTAGTTGCCCTCCTCAAGCGAGGACTCGAGCGATACAGCAAGACCCCCCAAGGAGCTACCTATGCACTGGCGGGATGCCCGATGCATGAAGAGCCTTTGCATCTGATTCCCGAAGCGCTACGCCCAGAAATATCTGAGGCTTTTCATCTCTATATTGAGGGGGACTTGTGCCCCGTGTGTACCCAACGCCTGGAGGAGGTGTACCACGGGCGAATTGAGGAGTTCCCCGTTGAACGATTGGTGCTGTCCGAAAAGGCTCGGATTGGGATCGGAACCTTTTCTCCCAGCGATCCGAAAAGCCAAGACATCAGCGAGCTTACCGGAAGTATTGATCTCGCGACCATCGGAGAGTTTGGGTCCGAGTCAGACCCCAGAGCCTATCGATTTGACGGAGAACTTAATATTGCTAATCGTGGTCTCATGGAGTTTATCGAAATGCTCAAGAGTGACGAGAAGTTTCTCTATGGGCTATTGACCTTATCCCAGGAACAAAACATCAAGACCGGCCGCTTTGCCATGATCTACGCCGACGAGGTGATTGTCAGTCACACCAACGAAACGGAGTACTTGCACTTCATTGAAAACAAGAAAAACGAGGCATTGCGGGACCGCATGATTTTGGTGCGAGTCCCGTACAATTTGAAAGTGCACGATGAGATGCGGATTTATCAGAAACTGATTGGTGAATCCGCCTTGAACGGGGTCCACTTGGCTCCCCATACGCTCCGTGCCGCCAGTATGTTTGCAGTGTTGTCTCGGCTCAAGGATTCCAAAAAGCAGGGCATGTCGTTAGTCAAGAAGATGAAGTTATTTGATGGACAGTCAGTGGAGGGGTACACCTCGAAAGATGTAAGGGAACTTAAAGAAGAGTTTCCATTGGAGGGCATGGATGGCATTTCACCTCGCTATGTGATCAATCGACTATCCACCGCTTTAGTTAAACCCGGGATTCAGTGCATTAATCCTCTCGATGCCCTACGAACCCTCAAAGATGGATTAGAACAGCACACCGGGATTAGTCAC
The DNA here is from genome assembly GCA_021820645.1 of Bacillota bacterium. The sequence continues at coordinate 8,672 of JAKADJ010000010.1, read as the reverse complement.
GATGAACGTGACCGCCTCTTGAACCTCATATACGAAACTCGTAAAGAGTATGACGAACTGGCCAAAATCGAAGTCCAAAAGGCCTTTGTCTATTCCTTCGAGGAGTCCGCGCAGACCCTTTTAAATAACTACTTGGACAACATCGAGGCGTATGTCAACAAATCCAAGATGACCGACCCGATTACGGACGAAGAAGTCGATCCCGACGAAAAGTTAATGCGGTCTATCGAGGAACAAATCGGGATTTCTGATAATGCCAAGCGCGCCTTTCGAGAAGAAATCCTGATTCGAATCTCTACCTTATCGCGGCGTAGCGAGCGCTTTGACTATCGGTCCCATTCCGGACTGAAAGACGCGATTGAGGCGAAGTTATTTCACGATTTGAAGAACGTGGTAAAAATCACCACGTCCAGTCGCACCCCGGATCCTGAACAATTGCAGAAACTGAACGAGGTGGCCAACCGCCTGGTGACCCATGATGGGTATTGTCCCGAGTGTAGCAATGCGATCTTACAGTATGTGGGAACCCTCTTAAGCCGTTAGCCGGAATCTGTGGTCGGCCCTTTGCCATTCGATCCTTAGGCGACTATGATAGAACAAGTCGACCAAAGGAAGGGAAGGACAATACGACCGTGCAGTTTGTGGCCCACATCTCACAAGAAGGTCCCCAGCGTACCCAATCTTTTTGGGACGATATCCAACAGACCGATGACTGGTTAGCGGCACTCGGCAAAGAAGTCACCGGACGGCGCCTAACGATTCGGTCGCGATCCCTGCGTCAACTCACCCCATGGGAGGCAGCTATCAATCAGCCGCTCAAACTCGAAGGATGGCTGACTCCCATGTCGGTTGATCTAACATGGCGGTATCTTGTGGAATTTTTGGTGCAGCAGGGACCAGACCATTTATTAATCCCTGTGGAAGGCGATGCCCACGTCGCGTGGGATGGTCGTCTATTGACCATCCAAGCCCCGCGTCATTCGTGGCTATGGAGAACCATTGAAGAGGTGTGGAACCCGTTCGCTTGGTCGCCCACCGCAACGGAAGAGTGGTGGGAGGGTCACGAGCCGTTTTTTGCCCAACGTTACGGATGGGGGTTCATGTCGCAAACCACACCGAGACCCTTGTGGGAAGAATGGCAATTGGGCGCGGACCAGGGACATGAGTGCTTGCTACAAGCCCTGTTTACCAGTCTGCTGACGCGGTTGGGAGCACGTCGGGTGCGCGTCCGGTGGCACCAAGAAACCTTCCCACATGCCGAGTTGCTCCTAGGCTTGCCCATCCGGCTTCGGGAGATCACGCTTGACATCGTGGATCCTCAGCTGTTACTGCCTCCACATCGGCGGCTGGGCATGACGGGCCTAAAATCCTATATGGTCTGGGAGATTCCGCGCTGGAACAGCCAATTCTCTAACACCCTCATATTGCGCCGATGGCGTCACGACAGCCGTCTGGAGGCCCATTACCGCGTGGTCAATCCCATCTCCGGCCATGAAGCCTCCCATCGAGCATTTCGTCAAGAACGGCATATGCTCCCTATTTTCCGTTGGTACCCGGTGCAAAAGACTCCCTTGAGTCGATCCTGGCACGACACCGTGGAGAGAGCGAGAGCCCACCAACGACTCGACCAATTAGCGTCTTTTTTGAGTTCGCGTCCGTGGCCAACACCGCGGGGCAGTGAAGAGATTCCGTCCCGCCTCAGATTCGACCATACCCTCTGGCGCCAAGACCCCATTCGGTCGCAACCAGGGACCTGGGTCTATACCCATCGCGCGGGACCGGAAGTGGTGGTATCTTGGCCCAAACACGAACATCCTGGTCACCTCGCCATCCAATGGACCGGTTCTGCCACGTCCCAAGGGCTAGAAATTATAGACCCAACGCGCACCATTGCCACACAAACCAAGAACTGGCGCTATTGGGCATGGTTGATGACACAGCATGTGATGCCGTTGATCGAAGAATGGGTTCGCAACCAGGACTGAAAGCCGCTATCCAAGAATGATTAGGACCCAGCCTTAACGCTTAGCTCTTTTGGTTTTAGCCGTTGCATTCATCCCCATCGGACCATTTTCATAAAAGTACATGGTATAGAGATAGGGATCGACCACAGCGCGGTAACACTTAATAATGCCAATGCTCTCCAACTGCACAATTCGTCCGGTGATTTCCTCGACGGACAAATCCAATTCGCGGGACAGTTCATCTAGCGGGGTCCGTGCGTTCTCAATAAGAATTTCCACTAAGCGCCGATCCTTAGCATCTACTGGGTATGGATTCGATAGGCTCATCAGTTGGTCTCCCTCGATAGTCTAACGTCGCGTTCTGGGTCCCACCCGAACCCACGAGCATGGACGCATGTCTCATGGGTTGCTACCCACTGTGCTCGGCCCGCACACCATCCATCTGGCTTCGCAGGATTGCAATTTCCTTAGCGAGTCGACCACGAGTACTACGAATTTCTAGCAGTTCTTGTTGCGTGCCAATGGGGGCCCTCACCGTAGCAGCAATCCAATACGATAGGGTCTCGGGCGTCTTAGGAATAATCGGATGGGTGTCCAAAGGGCGACCAAGCCCCCAAATCTCAGAGCCTAACGCGTGAGCTTCCTCGATTAAAGGTCCGGGCACGGTCTCTTCCGTGTCAGGCATAAACCGGAACTGTCCCACTAACGTTTCCTGCACCAAACGGAATGACAAGAGGCTGACTCGACTCACGCCGACTAATTCCACATACAACCGATTGGCGGAATCGTTGGTGTTCAGTACGCGGGCCACGGTGCCAATCGATTGGGGTTCAGACCAACTACTCATCTCGGTCCCACCGGTATGTCGGTTTAGGCTCAAGACGAAACCTGTATCTCTCTGTGAGGCTTCCATGATCATGGCGCGATGCCGCGGTTCCGGTACACTTAAGCTCATCCGTGTGCCGGGAAATAAGACTCCAGACCAAGGCAAAATCGGTAGCGTGACGGTGTCTCGATGCGTTGGCATAGAAAACCTCCTCTCGATAGCCTCTAAATATGAATCCCGATCCGGATGCCGGGTGTACCTGTATTTTACCGAACTCTAGACCAGAGTCCAACACCATCCCATGACAATTCCACACATTTTTTTGCTTAATCCGAACATTCTTCGAGTTCGCAATAAGGCTTAGCAATTTCCGGGACTGCAACGGCATGCTAATATAAGACAAAGACCAATTAGAGGTGCCATAGTGAGCCGGTACCATGGGGGGCAAAATCAGCGTATGGGTTATGGACTGACTGATGAACAGAAAATGTTTCGCGACACCGTAAGACGACTCGCCGAAGACAAAGTGGCGCCCCGAGCTGCGGAAATCGATGCCACGGGAGAATTCCCATGGGACATCGTGGACCTATTTAAAGAAAATGGTCTAATCGGCGTGGGCATGCCGGAATCCTTAGGAGGGGGTGGGGCAGACCTTCTAACATGTTGTCTAGCCATCGAAGAAGTGGCCAGAGTCTGTGCTACCTCGAGCCTCATCATCGCTGCCCAGCACTTAGGCGCGATGCCTATATTGGTCGCGGCCACTCCTGAACAGCAAGCCCGATTCATTCCGGCGGTCGCCTCGGGAGAACGTCTTTCAGCCTTTGCGCTCACCGAACCGGATGCGGGGTCGGACGCTGGTGGCACGCGCACGCGAGCCATACGCGATGGTGACCAGTATCGGATTACCGGGACCAAGGTCTTCATTACCAATGGTGGGATTGCCAAAACCATCGTAGTTTTTGCCTCGACCGCGCCCGAAAAGGGGGTTCGCGGCATCTCGGCATTTGTCGTGGATGGCGACCAACCTGGCGTCAGCGTCGGCCGCATCGAGAAAAAAATGGGGATTCGGGGTTCACAAACCGCTATGTTGAACTTCGACGATGTGGTCGTGCATCAAGACCGCCGTCTAGGAGCAGAAGGCGATGGGTTCAAGATTGCGATGCGGACCCTCGATCGGACACGGCCAGGAATCGCAGCGCAAGCCTTAGGTATTGCACAAGGCGCCTTGGATGTAAGCCGGACCCACGTGCAAAGCCGAAAGCAATTCGGCCAAGTCCTGTCGGAGTTCGAGGCCATTCAATTCATGCTCGCCGATATGGAAACTCAGATTGAAGCGAGTCGACAATTGCTCTACAAAGCAGCGGAAGTCGTGGAAACCGCAGGCTTTGCAGCACAGTCCTCACAAGAAGTCACTCGGTATTCCGCGATGGCGAAACTGATGTGCTCCGACACCGCGATGCGCGTCACCACGGATGCCGTCCAACTTCTCGGTGGCTATGGATACGTGCAAGATTACCCCGCAGAGCGCATGATGCGTGACGCGAAAATCACTCAAATTTATGAGGGAACCAATCAGGTGCAACGATTGGTGATTTATCGCAACATGTCTTCGGAGGGCGTGTGATGACCACGGCATCGATTAGTGACTTACGCCACCACGTGGGAGAAGCCGTTATCGTACAAGGGTGGGTGACCCACTTTCGGTCATCCGGCCGGATTCACTTTATTATCGTGCGCGATGGCACCGGCGTGGTCCAGTGCGTCTTCAAACACGATGAAGTCCAAGAGCCATTAACCACCGAAACCGCCGTCACCGTCTACGGTGAAGTTCGAGCAGACGCCAGATCCCCAATCGGGGTGGAGATCGCGGTGCATCAACTGGTGGTGACCGGCCAAAGTCCTGACTACCCTATTACGCCCAAAGAACATGGTACCGACTTTCTCATGGGGCATCGCCATCTCTGGGTCCGGAGTCCACGACAAGCAGCCATTCTACGGATCCGTGCGGCGATAATCCGTAAGGCTCGAGGATTCTTAGACGATCATGGGTTTACGGTCGCCGACCCCCCGATCATCACGCCGGCCGCAGCCGAAGGCAGCACTACCTTGTTCGGCATCGACTATTTCGGGGAACCCGCATTTTTATCGCAATCGGGCCAGCTCTATATGGAAGCCCTAGCGATGGCGCTGGGCAAAGTGTATTCGTTCGGGCCAACCTTTCGAGCGGAAAAATCCAAAACGCGGCGGCACTTGACGGAGTTTTGGATGCTAGAACCCGAGATGGCATTTGTGGAGTTTGAAGAGAACCTTTCGTGGCAGGAGCGGTTGATGGAGGCCATCGTGTCCGGAGTCCTTCAAGACTGCGCTGACGAACTCGCGGTTATTGGACGCGACGTGGTCCCCCTAGCACGCGTCAAAACTCCGTTCCCGCGCATTACCTATGATGAAGCTTTAGAGCGTTTGGCCACGCTCGGCATGCCGGTGGCGTGGGGGGAAGACCTCGGGGCCCCTCACGAGACGGCACTGGCCGAGCAGTTCGACCGACCGGTATTCGTTACCCATTATCCGACCGCCCTCAAGGCCTTTTACATGCAACCGGATCCCAAACGACCTGAAGTAGTACTGGCGGCGGATCTGTTGGCACCCGAAGGATATGGAGAAATCGTAGGCGGAAGCCAACGTATTCATGACCTAGAGCTCCTTCAACAACGATTGCACCAGCATCAATTGCCCGACTCGGTATATTCGTGGTATCTCGATCTTCGCCGTTACGGATCGGTCCCCCATAGTGGTTTTGGGATGGGTCTTGAGCGCGTCGTGGCCTGGATTACTGGGCTAGAACACGTTCGAGAAACAACGCCTTTCGCACGAACCTTGAACCGAGTCTGGCCATAAATTCGAGTGGAGAAGGAGACCATCGATGGCACCATCTGATGACCACATAACGCCCGAATCCATAGACCTAGGGCATGTCCTCCACGAGGCGCGCATTCATCGACGATTGTCGATCGATGAGGTCAGCCAGGACCTAAAAATCCGTCGAGACTATCTCACCGCCCTCGAACAAAACCGATGGCACGACCTGCCTGGAGAAGTCTATGGGCAGGGCTTCTTACGCAGTTACGGCCGTCTATTGGACCTTGATGGGGATCGCCTCGTAGAAGTACGCCGCGCTCAATTAGGCTCGGCCCCCAACCTCGCGACTAGCTACGAGCCCCCTAAGCGGACCGGCATTTATACGGCGTCCGGGGAATCCACAACAACCTCAAGGAGCCTGAAGCGCCCTCAAAAGCACCGACAATCCGGCTCGCGTCCAACCGCATCGCCACAACCGATTAGCTCGCGTTCCATTGTGACCCTGTTGGTGGTGATGGCATTGTTGTTTGCGGGAGGATGGTACCTTCTCCATGCTCCGGGACGACGATTGGCCGCACCGGAACCCAAAACACCCCGCTCCAGTACCCGTGTTGCACCGACCACCAAATCATCTTCTAAGAAGCACCATCACCAGAAGAACTCCACCCATGCCACACCGATAAATGCCGCATCGACCACAACCCAAGGACGGATCACTGTCGCCACGTACGATGTGGCGCGAAGCCCCTTAGACGTCCTAATCCATTTCAGCGGAGCGTGTTGGATGGGCTATAGCATCGATGGGGCGACTCAGGTTGGACACGTCTACCAACCGGGCCAGTCCGTAACCCTTAAAGCCACCACATCTCTCGATCTAGTGTTCGGCACGCACGCATTTTCCCTAACCATCAATCGCCATCCCGTAACGCTGCCCACAACACCTGTGCTGTGGCAGTTGAACTTCGTGAAAAGTACCGCCCCATAGTGCGATGGTCTTCCGCATGAAACATGACGTTACGGGTATGATGATCAGGTGACAGCTGAACCCGAAAGCGAGGCATGGCCATGGCATTGATACTCCGTTTCCCTTTGAGTTTGCTAGCAAGTGGCATCGTGACGCTCGGAACACCCCAACTCCCGACCACCTCGATCCCACCCCACATCAGCGCCCAAGCCGCCATCTTAGTCGATGAGCGGACCGGCGCCATTCTTTATGAAAAAAATGCGTTTATGCAAAAGGATCCAGCCAGCATTACCAAAATGATGACGGCGCTTTTGGTCATTGAGCAAGGGCATCTTCACCGCGTCGTGACGGTTTCGCCCCAAGCAGCCTCCACCATAGGCTCCTCGATGCACATTCGAGCACGACAACGGTATACCGTAATGGATCTTCTCCGTGGTCTTTTGTTGCGGTCGGGAAATGATGCGGCCGTCGCACTGGCCGAGACGGATGCCGGCAGTGTGCAGCGTTTCGTCGCGGAAATGAACATCAAAGCACAAGAATTAGGCGCCTTTAACACGGCGTTCGAAAACCCGAACGGTCTGACCGCGCCGGGCCACTACTCGTCCGCCTATGATCTATCCGTGATTGCCCGGGCTGCCCTAGATTTGCCGACCTTCCGCAAGTTGGTTGGAACCAGAGAAGATGTCGTGACCGAAGAACGATCCGGGAATAAGCGTCGTTTCCACAACACAAACCAACTTCTCTATAGCTTTCCTGGTGCCGACGGCATCAAAACCGGGACCACGAATGCGGCTGGGAAGTGCCTCGCAGCATCTGCCACCCAAGGCGGGCGTCAACTCATTGCTGTCGTCTTGAATAGCCCGCACCGTTTTTACGACGCGTCACGTCTCTTACGCTGGGGATTTCAAAATTCGACCACCGCCATCGCCGTAAAGCCAGGGGATCCCGTGGCCATGGTCCCAGTGCTTCATGGCCAGGCGGCCTTCGTGGCCACCGGGGTCCGAAGCCCCGTCTGGGTCACCTATCAACGAGACCATCTCTTTCAAATCCATCTGGCCGCCCCGCGTTATTTAACAGCACCGGTCGTGGCACACCGCATGGTGGGCCGGGTAGTGGTCACTGCATCCGATCAACCACCCGAAACCGCACCCCTAGTAACCCTACAGACCGTACCTAAAAAATTCCTTCGTCAAAGCTGGTGGCAATGGATTCGACATTTTATCCACGGTAATTAGGCGTTCCATAGGTCATTAATTTCTTCAAAGTAACCAATCGGTAGCCCTTTGCGGCCAAGTCTTTTAGAATGGCCGGGAGCGCTAAATCTGTTTGTTTACAGGTGTCCGAGGCGTGCATCAAAATGATGTCGCCCGGATGGATCCGAGTAACCACACGCGAAACAATAGTAGCCACCCCGGGATTCATCCAGTCTAGGGAATCGGTACCCCAGGTCACCGTGGTGTAACCCACCGAGCGAGCGGCCAAGATCGATCGGGCATTAAAGTCTCCATTCGGTGGCCGAACAAAGGTCGGCTTCTGACCGGTTAGGGAGGTCAGAACTGCGTTTGTTTTTTCTATGTTGCGCACTATTTCGGCCGTAGAGAGTCCCGAATAGTTGACGTGGGCCCAGCCATGCGACTCGACTTCGAAACCGTCGCGAACCATTTCTGACACCAATGTTGGATTTTGCTGGGCCCATGGTCCCGACAAGAAGAACGTCGCCGCCACGTGATCAGTCACGAGAAGCTTCAGGATCTTAGGGGGCATCACGGTCCCCCACGAAATATCGAAAGTCAGTGCCGCGACTTTATGCGTCGTGTTCACATCACGGAGTGAGTAGCGGTCTTGGGCCGAAAGCCCGGCTGCCCAGGATCGATGGGTGAGTGGACCGACCCATTGTACCGTCAGCAGCATGAGTCCCACGGCGACAATACCCAGTACGAAGCGGCGAACATAAACATACGAAATCGTGTAAATGCGCATGCAGACCATCCCTTCGATGACATCATTCTTGTGTCGGTAGTGGTATGTGCCAACTCCGTGGGTTGTATCCAACCCCAAAGAA